>DATFMO010000592.1:0-7018 GCA_035266925.1 Sunxiuqinia sp.
GATTTTACCGGAGACAAGCGGTACACATTGAGTGAAGCAACAAAAAATATTTTAGATGATCTGGATGATCCGGTCACTGTCACGGCTTATTTTTCTGAAGATTTGCCTCCACAGATTGCCAAGGCACGCAGCGATTTTAAAGATATGCTGATCGAGTACGCCAACGCATCAGATGGCAATGTGATGTATGAATTTGTCAATCCAAATAAGGATGACAAAACGGAGAAAGAAGCCATGCAAGCGGGCGTCCGTCCGGTGATGATCAATGTTCGGGAAAAAGATCAGGCCGTGCAGAAAAAGGCCTACCTGGGCGCTGTTGTTAAATATGGAGACAAAACGGAGGCGATTCCTTTTATGCAGCAGGGTGCTGCCATGGAATACGATCTTTCAACAGCTATTAAAAAGTTGACCGTGGAAGACAAGCCACCGATTGGTTTCATTCAAGGAGACGGCGAACCCAGCCTGAACGAAATGCAACAAGCCGTTCAAGCATTGGACGTGCTTTACAATGTTGATCCGGTGACTTTGACAGACACCACCAATCTGCAACAATTCAAAACCTTGTGTTTGATTGCGCCAACTGATTCCATTCCAGAGGCGCATCTCCAAATGCTGGATAAGTACCTGGCAAATGGCGGCAACCTGTATATTGCCATGAACCGGGTTGAAGGAAACCTGCAACGATCAATGGGATACGCCGTAAACACCGGACTGGAAAGCTGGCTGCAGAAGAAAGGTCTTACCGTTGAAAACAGCTTTGTGACTGATGCGCAATGTGGAAAAGTGAGTGTCCGTCAACAACAAGGCACGTTTACCTTTAACACACAGATGGCGTTCCCGTATCTACCGATTGCCTCCAACTTCAAGAAAAGCCCGATCACCCAAGGGCTGGAAGAGGTGATCTTTAAATTTGTGAGCCCAATTGATTACACCGGGGACAGCACGCTGCACTATCAACCGCTTGTTCTCAGTTCGGACAAATCCGGGAAACAAGCGCTACCTGTTTATTTCAACATTCAGAAAAAATGGCATGAAAATGATTTCCAGAATCCGGATTTGACACTGGCAGCCATGTTGTCGGGTAAAATTGATGGACCAAAGAATTCACGCATCATCCTCATTGGCGACGGCGATTTTGCTATCAATGGCGCCGGGCAGCAAGCACACCAGCAACAACCTGACAATATCAATTTGATGGTCAACTCCATCGATTACCTGTCGGACGACACCGGATTGATTGCCTTGCGAACCAAAGGAATCAGCTCGCGACCATTAAAAACGATTGATGACAGCACAAAAACATTGTTGAAGTATCTAAACTTCCTGCTACCAATCTTATTAATTGTTGCGTTTGGTATTTTCCGCACGCAACGCAACCGGATGATTCGTTACAAACGAATGAGAGATGATTACATTTAAAATTCAAACAGGACAGATATGTTTCGAAAAGTAAGCTTGAAAACCATACTCATCGTATTTGCGGTACTACTTATTCTGGTGGTTGTCGTGAAACTGATCGATCATAAAAAAGGGAATCGCTCATTCAAGAGTGAATTGGTTAGTATTACGCCCGACCAGATTAATAAAATCGACATTTATCCCCGGGTGATGAATGGTGCCAGGATAGAGCTAACCAAAGTGGGAGCTCGCTGGGCTGGGAATTCTGAGGGAACTAAATTTAACGCCGATGGTAGTTTTGCAGAAGCCATTGTCAACGAACTAAATCACCTGAAACCTGAAAGTGTGGCTTCGAACAAAAAGGACCGCTGGAACCATTACCAGGTGACGGATTCGCTGGGAACTCATGTTCAACTCTTTGCCGGCAATTCATTGAAGGCTGATCTTTACCTGGGAAAATTCAGTTTTTCCAGTCAGCGTCACCCCAAATCGTATGTTCGTCTGGCTGATGACAAAACGACCTATGGTGTGAGCGGCTATATCGCCTCCAGCTTTAATCGTGATGTGAATGGGTTCAAGGATAAAACAGTGATCAGTTCAAAGAAAGGTGATTGGACAAAATTGACGTTCTCCTACCCAGCGGACAGCTCATTTGTATTAGAGAAGGAAAATTCGAAATGGACGATCCCCTCGGCAATAGCTGATTCTGCAAAAGTCGTTAAATTCTTATCGGCCTTGCAGAACATCAATCAATACAAATACGCCAAACAAGAGCCGCAAGGCCAACCCACGTTTGCATTGAAAATTGATGACAGCAAGGGACCGATTGAAATTAAAGGTTACCAGGAATCCAACGATTTAGTCATCAGCTCCAGTCAAAACCCAGGAACTTATTTTGAGGGGAAAAACATCAAAAAGAAACTGTTCCCTTCTCGATCGAGCTTGTCCTCATCCAATTAATTTACTATACCCTGAAAAGGTGTCCGACATATCGGGCACTTTTTTTTGTTTCCTACTTTTCTATTTAGCTAAACATTTAGACTCCGTCCTGTTTTTTGCGGTCGAATTTTTGCCGGAAAGGTTACCTGTAAGCGCCATGTTGTTGAATACTTAACAATCAGGCATTTATTTACGTATGAAAATAACATACAAATCATTCAAAAACTTTCCGTTATGAAACACATCAACATGCTTTTCGGATTTTTCTTGATGATCTTTCTATTCTCCGGTTGCAACACCAATCCTAAAATAGGACTTTTGATGGATACAACGGATCGTGAAAGATGGGTGAAAGACAGGGACTTGTTCGTTCAAAAAGTCGATGATCTGGGTGGATCTGTAATTGTTAAAGTAGCTGATTCGGATCCATCAAAGCAATTCCAACAGGCACTTGAATTATTTAATGAAGGGATTGATGCCTTGGTTATTATTCCAGTCGACAGAACAGTAGCTGCCGGGATTGTGAAGACAGCCAATAAAAATCACATTCCTGTTATTTCGTATGACCGCTTGATTCGTGATTGTGATTTGGACTTCTATGTATCGACGGACAACATTCAGATTGGCCAGAAACAGGCGGAATTTCTGACTAAAATAAAACCAGCCGGGAATTATGCACTGATCGACGGCCCAACTTCAGATAACAACTCCTTTCAACTTTACCTGGGCTGGATGAACGTTCTTCAACCTCTCATTGACAAGGGAGATGTGAAATTGGTCACAAATACGTTTGCAGATTCCTGGGAGCCAGAAGAAGGCTACAGGATCACCAAAGGTCTACTTGACAACAATGTACAGATAGATGCTTTAATTGCCGGCAATGACGCACTTGCAAGCGGAGCCATCAAGGCCCTACATGAAAGAGACATGGATGGCCAGGTGTTGATCGCTGGTCAGGATGCTGACCTTAACGCCTTACGAAACATTGCTTTTGGCAGCCAAACCATTACCGTCTACAAACCACTGGAGTCGATGGCATTTAACGCAGCAGTCGCCGCCGTAAAAATGGCAAAAGGGAAAGATCCATCAGACAACATGAGCTTCACGGTGAACAACGGGCATCGCTTGGTACCAGCCATCCTTCTGGAAGGCCAGATTGTCAACAAGCAAAACATTAAAATGACGGTTGTCTCTGAAGGCTTTGTAGCCGAGCAGGACGTATTTGAATAAGAAATTAACAAGGATTTTTTTTGAAAGAGCATGAACCGGAAAGTTCATGCTCTTTTTTCGTCTTTACACTTCATTGTTAAAAAAATTGCCTTTCTCCCTTCAGCCAAAAAATGTATCTTGTCGCATTCAAAAAATTTGTTGGCAATAAAAAATGACGGGGATCAAATCATGAAGCAATACCTTGAATTACTGGATCATGTAACCAAAAATGGTGTAAAGAAAGACGATCGGACAGGAACGGGAACCATTAGTGTTTTTGGTTATCAAATGCGTTTTGACTTGTCGGAGGGTTTTCCGGTTTTAACCACCAAAAAACTTCACTTAAAATCGATTATTCATGAGCTGCTATGGTTTTTGGATGGCGATACCAACAACAATACACTGAAAGAAAAAGGCGTTCGGATTTGGAATGAATGGGCCAATGAAGATGGCGACCTGGGGCACATTTACGGTTATCAATGGCGTTCGTGGCCTACTCCTGATGGGAAACATATCGATCAGATTACCGAAGTTGTCAATTCCATGAAAAACAACCCGAACTCTCGCCGTCTCATCGTCAGTGCCTGGAATGTTGGGGAACTGGATAAAATGAATCTGCCTCCCTGCCACCTTTTGTTTCAGTTTTATGTGGCCAGTGGAAAATTGTCCTGCCAGCTTTATCAGCGTAGCTGTGATGTCTTTTTGGGGGTTCCGTTCAACGTTGCATCCTACGCATTGCTGACCATGATGATGGCCCAGGTAACAGGACTTGAACCCGGCGAATTTGTTTGGACCGGTGGCGATGTACATATCTACCTCAATCATTTGGAGCAAGTTCAGCTACAATTAACGCGCGAACCAAAGAAACTCCCAACAATGAAAATTAACCCGGATGTGAAGTCGATTTTCGATTTTAAATTTGAAGATTTTCAATTAGAGAATTACGAAGCACACCCACACATTCCAGGGAAGGTTTCTGTCTAAAATACAATCAATGAGGGTTTCACTTGAAGTGATGCCCTCATTAAATATTACTCAACTATGATCCACAAAAATATCTCCATCATTGTTGCCATTGCTCAAAATTTTGCGATTGGGAAAAACAACGATTTACTATTCCACCTGCCTAACGACTTGAAACATTTCAAAGAAATTACCTCAGGGCATACGATTATCATGGGGAGAAACACTTTGTTGTCGTTACCCAAATGGCCGTTGCCTAACCGCCGGCATATTGTGATTACCGACAAGCCTGACGACCATTTTGACGGTTGCGAAACTGTTTTTTCAATTGATGAAGCTGTGGAAAAAGTCAAACATGAGGATGAGGCATTCATTATTGGTGGCGGAATGATCTACCGACAATTTTATCCGATGGCTGGAAAACTCTACCTCACCCTTGTTCGCAAAGATTTTGATGCCGATGTATATTTCCCGGAAATCAAATATAACGAGTGGGAAGAAATCAACCGTGAAGATTTTTACGACGAAAAAAACGACTTTAACTATTCGTATCTCACATTAAAACGAAAAGGATAAAAAAAACCTGGCGCCCGGGCCAGGTTGTTATCAGCTTAATAAAGTAGCTTTCCTAAATTGTCAAATCGTCGTTGGTAGTCGTCGATCGAGGCCTGAAGAACTTCATGTGCTTCTTCAACACCATAAGTATGTGTTATCTCCGTGTCCCGGTCCCTTCCAGGCATATCCTTGTAGGTTAAAAAATAATGCTTCAAACGCTCCAAAACGACCGCAGGAAGATCGGTAACATCTTTATAGCCCTCATAAACAACATCATTATCCAACACGGCGATAATTTTATCATCGGCTTCATTTCCATCAATCATACGAAACCCACCAATCGGTTTGGCATGAACCAAAATATCTCCATGCGTAATATCTTTTTCAGTCAAAACACAAATATCAATGGGATCGCCATCCCCCTTAATGCCTTTCTTGCCGGTTTTGTCCATGCAATATTTGCCAACAGAATCACCGCAAAAAGTCTGCGGAATAAAACCGTATAAAGCTGGAACGACATTGGAGTATTTCTGCGGACGATCCAACAGTAGAAAACCACTGTCCTTGTCAATTTCATATTTTACAGTATCTGTAGGGACAACCTCGATAAAAGCGGTTACTTTTTCTGGTGCGTTTTTTCCAATGTAAACGCCATGCCAGGGGTGAGATTTGTAGCGAAGGCCCATTAATCGGCCAATTGGGTCAGAGAGTTTATCAACCATAGGTTTTAATTTATTTGTTAATATGCTAAAACCTTGCAGAATCCAAAAAGTTCTATCGGGTTTGCAATTTTACTCAAAATTAAAAATCCTTGTAAGTGCATGAATTGAAAATAAGACAGGCTATTTTTTCCAGATTTTCCTTAAACCTTCGTTTTTCCCCAATAAAGGATCCTGACCTGGGAATGGAACCGCGGCGATGTTTTTATTAGCCTGTGGTCGTTCACCGGGTTCTCCGCGCAATAAATCCCAATTTCGACCATCGGCATAAGCACCAACAACTGCAAGATTTTCTCCGCCTGGATTTTTATGCCCAACACCAGCAGGAATCACAATCACATCGCCCGCCTGAACGTCAACTTTTTTACCTTTTTCACCACCCAAATGCAACAATGCTTTCCCTGAATAAATACCCAAAACCTCGTGTGCAGTACTGTGATAGTGGTGAAATGAATACACGCCGTTGCGCCAAGAATTGGTCCAGTTGTTAGCCGCAAAACGTTGCTCCAACCAGAACGCTCCCTCACCTCCCCGGGTATCAAAGACATTCTTGTAGTGCAAAAGCGGGTATTTGCTGTTCGGAATTTTACCGTCGTCTTTAAAAAAGATCGTTTCAGATTCCGGCATGTCATTCATTCCAAACGCTGGAATAGCCAAAAATGAAATCCCAAGTACCGAAATAAATTTGTTGCGTTTCATGTCATTCAGATTTTAAAATGATATTCTGATAGTTAAACAATGACACGGTGGTGAATAGTTCAATCAGCTTCCCCAACTTTCCCGATCTAAACTACGGTACTGAATGGCTTCGGAAATGTGATGACTTTCGACTGGCACAGAACCTTCCAAATCGGCGATGGTGCGGGCAACACGCAGAATTCGATCGTAGGCACGAGCTGACAGACCAAGTTTTTCCATCGCATTTTTCAGTAAGGTGTTGCTGGCCGAATCCAGTTGCACATAGTCGCGAATTTGCCGGGAAGACATTTGAGCATTGCAGAAAATGCCATCCATGCCTTTGTACCGGTCCGACTGAACCTGTCGAGCTTTGATGACACGCTCACGGATGGCCTCACTATTTTCAGTTTCTTCCAGTTCCGATAATTTTTTGAAGGGTACCGGAACCACTTCCAGGTGAATGTCGATGCGGTCGAGCAGCGGGCCGGAAATTTTATTGAGGTACTTAGGAACCATGCCCGGCGCACAGACGCATTCCTTCGTTGGGTGATTGTAAT
>DATFMO010000593.1:0-8214 GCA_035266925.1 Sunxiuqinia sp.
GAAAGCAGCTGCTTGTGCCAAGCATTTTGCTGTGCATTCAGGACCGGAAGCACTTCGCCATGAGTTCAATGCTGTGGTGTCACGAAAAGATCTTTGGGAAACTTATTTGCCCGCTTTTGAAGCTTTGGTGAAAAAAGCCAAGGTGGCAGGCGTCATGGGCGCATACAATGCTACCGATGGGGAGGCTTGCTGTGCGAGTCCATTTTTACTGCATGATATTCTGACGAAACAGTGGGGATTCGACGGATACATCGTATCAGACTGTGGGGCTATAAAAGATATTTGGAAAGAACTTCACTTGACCCAAACACCAGAAGAAGCATCTGCGATGGCCATTAAGGCCGGACTGGATGTCAACTGTGGGCGGACATTTGAAAGCCTGAAAAAGGCGTTGGATGAAAAATTGGTCACGGAAAAAGATTTAGATCGGGCACTACGTGACCTGCTAAATATTAAATTCCGGTTGGGTTTTTTTGATGGAGATGAAAACAATCCATATGCCCATATTTCGCCTGATGTAATTGGCTCTGATAAACATCGGAAGTTGGCTCTTGAAGAAGCCGAAAAATCCATTGTTTTGGTCAAAAACAAAAATCATGTTTTGCCACTTAAAAAAGATTTGAAAAACGTCTTTGTGACAGGTCCACAGGCCGCCAATGAAGAAGTTTTGCTTGGTAATTACTACGGTGTGAATAACAATACCGTAAATATTCTGGACGGAATCGTGAATAAGTTAAGCCTTGGCACTACAGTAAACTATCGCTACGGACAGCTTCCTTTCCGCGATAATATCAATCCAATGGATTACGTCACTGGAGCTGCTGCTTCGGCAGACGTGTGTATTGCCGTTATGGGGCTCAACGGCTTGGTAGAGGGTGAAGAAGGCGCAGCCATTGCGTCAGATTACCGGGGAGATCGCAAATACCTTCATCTTCCCCAAAGCCAGATTGATTTCCTGAAAAAGATTAAAGCGCACGGAAGCGGCAAGCCTCTGGTTGTGATTATTACAGGCGGATCGCCAATTGCGATTCCTGAAATCTATCAATTGGCCGATGCTGTCCTCTACGTGTGGTATCCGGGTGAAGAAGGTGGAACTGCCGTTGGAAACATGCTGTTTGGTGATGCCGTGCCATCCGGACGTTTGCCATTTACGGTACCCAAGTCAGTCGATGATATTCCTCCATATGAAAATTATTCTATGAAAGGCCGCACCTATAAATATATGGCCAAAGAACCGCAATTCCCGTTTGGGTTCGGATTGTCATACACCAAATTTGAGTACAACAATTTGTCTGTAGAACCTTCATCTGACGGCAAAATGACCGCAACTGTAACTGTTACTAACAATGGAAATTATGATGCAGAAGAAGTGACTCAGTTATACACCAGTTCTCCATTAGCTGGTAGTGACGATCCTTTTTATTCATTAACTGATTTTCAACGGATTGCAGTTCCGGCTGGGCAGTCAAAAATTGTCCATTTTAATCTGGATAAAGATTCATTTAAAGAGGTTAATGAAGACGGTAAACGTGTCCTCCGAAAAGGGAACTATAAACTTTGGGTTGGAGGTTCGCTCCCCGGTGCGAGAAGTGAAACTTTGGGAGCTTCTAAATCTTTGGTTACTTCGGTAGATATAATGAGGTTGTTAGATTAAATTGCGGATTACTTGGCAGTTATGGAGATGTGTTTGCTCGGATAGAATAGTATTTTGTCTTTTTTCAACAGGCCGATTCCTTTCAAATTAAATTGAAAGAAAATTAAATTTCAGGTGAGTTAAACGGTGAGTTCTCTCTTGAAATAGCTCGATATATCTCTGAAAATAAAATATTTACCGGCCATATGACGAATCCTGGTATCATACACTTTCTACACAGAGATTGAATTGAAGGCTCTTAAAATGACTATTTTAAGAACCTTTTTTGTATTGTGAGATGGTCAAAAAAGAGGGCTTGTTAAAGGTATTTGAAAGGACTAACCAGAGATTTATTCATCCAGGCATTCCCAATTATTATCAAAGTGTGATTACCAAGCCTGGAGTATTTAGGCGCAGTAATTTCATTGTTAAAACCAGCAAGGTTTCTGGTGATTGATTGATGCAGTCACAAAGAATAATGCTAATTTGCAAACACCCTGATTTGGTGATCGCAATCCAGGGACCATCGTTTTAAAGAAGCATTATGAGCGATAAAAGGTTGACGTACAAATCTACATTGAGATTATTTTTTTTACTGGCCCTGGAGTTTCAGTTCCAATGTTCGGTTGGACAGAAAGCTGGAGTCGCCGGTTACGTTGATCCTTTTATCTGCACAGCAAATGATCATGGACAGACCGATGTGGCAGCCGGTGTGCCTTTTGGCATGGCCAAGCCGTGTCCGGACACAAAACCCAAATTGCAGGGGACATTGGCACATTCGGGCTATGATTATTCGTCCAATGAAATAAAGGGCTTTTCGCAAACACGGATTTCCGGCGTGGGATGCACAGGCGCTGGAGGAAATCTTCGTCTTTTGCCATTTCTCTCAGAGGGTAATCAACAAATTCCCTCATTTCAAAAATACCTGAAGATTGCAGAGCAGGCTGTTCCCGGTTACTATTCGGTGATTTTCGACAGCCAGATTCGAGCTGAAATGACGGCAACACGTGAGGTGGCTTTTTACCGTTTTACATTTCCAAAATCCGGACATGCTGCCATTTCGCTTGACCTGGCAAGTTCATTCACCGGAGATGCTTCACAACAACATCATTGGTTGGGAGATGGCCTATTAAGTGGTAAAATTTCAGCCTCAACTGTTTGCGGCATGGGGCGTTATACCTTTTATTTTGCACTGGCCATCAACAAGCCAGGATTGAATACCCTGCAAAACAAGTCGCAGCTGATTTTTCGGTTTTCAACCCAAAACCATGAAGCGGTACCTGTCTGGTGTGCGTTGTCAGTTGTTAGCGAAAGCAATGCTGTTCAAACGTTGGAAGACGCGATGACAAAGTCGTTTGATCAGGTGAAAAATGATGCATTAAAAGCTTGGAATGATCGCCTTAATGCAGTGAAGGTGGAGACAACAAATGACACGTTGAAAAGGATTTTTTACACCCATTTGTATCATGCCTTGCAGTCGCCATTCATTATTAATGATGACGATGGAACTTATCGGGGAAGTGATGGCAAGCTGTATCATTCGGATCAACCTCAGTTTTTTGGCTGGTCCATTTGGGACACGTTTCGAACGAAGTTGCCGCTGCTATCTTTAATTTATCCTGAAACCTATTCGCAAATGATGCTTTCCTTGAGGCATCTTTACCAGGGAGGAAAGCCAAAGTGGGCAACGCAAACTGAACCGTTCATCACCGTGCGCACGGAGCATGCTATAGTGGCACTGCTTGAAGCGCAACGCAAAGGATTGCTACCTTTTTCGATGGAAGAAATCTACCCGTTTTTAAAAGATGAAATGGCGGATTTGCCATTCGATTCACCGGACAGGGTGTTGGAGTCGAGCTATGATTTGTGGGTCATGTCGGAAATCGCCGGCGAGCTTGATCATCCCAATGATCAGAAATATTTTCATAAAAAGGCATTTCAGTATCGAAAAACCTGGCGAAAATACTTCAAGCGAATGCGGCGAAGAGCCGATGTGATGCAGGCTCGTGGATTGTACGAGGGAACCTTGTGGCAATATCGCTGGTTTGTTCCTTTTGATATTGAAGGGGTGCAAAAGATGGTGGGGGGAAAAGCACATTACGAAAAACAATTGGATTATTTTTTTGGACATGAACTGTTCAATATCGGAAATCAGCCGGACATTCAGGTGCCCTATTTGTATGCCTACACGGATTCTGTTTGGAAAACACAACGATTGGTGCATCGATTATTAACGGAGCCAACCAACAACTGGTATGGGACGCATGAAAAATTGAAAGTTCCTGTGCGGCGTACGATTTTTACAAACACGCCTGATGGTTACCTTCCAGAGATGGACGATGATGCCGGAACGATGTCGTCCTGGTATGTGTGGTCGGCTATGGGGTTGTACCCGGTTTTCCCGGGCGATACCAAATTGGTTATCAGCACGCCGCTTTTTCAAAAAACGATCATTCAGATGGGTGAAAACCAGTTGGTGATTGAAGCAAAAGGATTGTCGGATAAAAATAGCTACATTCAAAAAGCGAGTTTCAATGGGACGGATTTGCACACTTGTTTTATCGATTTCAATACCATAAAAAATGGCGGCGTCCTGAAACTGGTGATGGGATTGGAGCCGAACAAATCATGGGGAACGACAAGGGCTGATCGGTTTTATTCATTGTCTGATAAATAGACAAAATCCAGTGAATCACTTTTGTTTGTCGCATTTTTCTGATCTGGAGTGCTGATAACGTTACCCGTCATTGCCGAAAATGTGACATTCATTCGCTTAGATTTTAAATATCTTGTCACTTCGTTTGTAGTGTTGATAATTGGGTGATTTATGCCACGAAAATTAAGATCGAAAAACTTCAACCAAAGAATTGTTACAGTAGCTATTAATACCAGATAGGACTACTCAATTATGTTAGGGCTATTCTTCGGAATAGCCCTATTATTCGAAAACTGAAATTTCATGTCATTTTAAATCTGAAATAGTTGAATGACATCGGACTTGAATGATTGAATTGATGGTAAATTAAATTGAGATCGTTAAATTTGGGGCGCATTAAAACAAATCAACCAGAATCTAATTGTGATTTAAACACCAAAGAAACATTGAAAATGAAGATAAAGAGTTTTTTCGTGGCAGCCAGTCTTTTGTTTGTGATGGCGTTATCCGTTCATGCCCAGGATTTTGAAGCGAAGCTAAGCAAAGCCGAGACCGAACTGATGAATGGTAATAATGAACAAGCATTGAGTGACTGTAAAAGTTTGATTGAAACAGGGAAAGGTGATTCCATTCAAAAGGCTACAATGTATAGCTATGCTGGACTTGCCAGCGACCAGCTGAAGAAAACGGATGATGCCATTAATTACTACAAAAAATCAATTGAGCTGAAAGTGCCCCGGCTAGACATTTATGACCGGCTGATCAGCCTCGCAAAAAGAACGAAGAATGATGACGCATATGAATGGGCACTGACTGAAAAGATGAAAGCTTTTCCTGATTTTCAACAGTCAATCGTTCAGAGCCTGGCACACCTGTACTTAAAGAAAAAACAGTGGGATAAATTATTGGGTGCAACTAAAAAGTTGACTGAATGGTTCCCGGACAACCCAACGTATTTTAGTTATCAGGGCGCTGCCTATCAAAACACAGGGGAAATTGATAAAGCAACGGCAGTTTACAACAAAGTACTGGAGCTTGATCCGGATGATGCTTATGCAAACATGGCTATTGGAATGATCAAGTATCATAAGGCAAGCAAGATTTTTGATCGGGAGAAAAAGGAGTACGAGAAAAAAAGTAAGCCAAACTGGAACGATTTTAACAAATACGACAAAGCGCTGAATGAGCCAAAAGCAATTTATAAAGAAGCATTACCCTACTTGTTAAAAGCCTATAAGAATGAATCCTACGCACCGATTTTGAAAAAGGTTTTGAATCGAATCTATACACGTTTGGATGATAAAGCAAAAGCATTACAATATAAATAAGTGTGAAGGATTGGAGACTATCGAGCTGAACGAATCCAATTTGTATTATTTTAAGTGATACATTAACTAAGAAGAAATAGAAACACAATTTTAAAAATATTTTAAGAGTGAAAGCAGTGCTTCTATTTATTGTGAGCACTGCTTTTTTATTGAGCCTGAATTTATTTTGATTTAAAAAAAAATGCCTGTCTCAAATCATTCAGATTGATGATGAAATTCAAAAGTACTTTTTTCAATTTTCGCTTCTTCTTTTTTGAGCTGAACCGGTATTTTTTGTTCTGCCTTGACTCTGTGATGAAATTTTCAATGGCAATAAGTCCCGTGAATTTCTGACAGAAATTGACGGATTATTGTAAAAATCGGTCTCCTTTGAATGCTACTTTCGTTGCGTCAATCAAGCCTTTCGGCGATAAATTATTGATTGACGGATAATAGATCAGCATTGACGGATTTCAGACAAGCAATCTTTATTGATAATAATATCTTAGCGCTGCTGTTTTGATCGAAGGAGATCAAGCTAGCGTTTAACTGTCTAACTATCGAACTTATGAGGATGAGTGTTCCTACATCTTGTCGTGGAATTTCACGAACTGTGCTTCCCGAAAAAATTTCTGTTTCAGGATTCAGTTTACCCCTTTTTTTGATCGCTGTTTTTATGGGCGTGACCATTTCATCTTTCGCAGTGCCCAAAGAAACACACCTCAATTTAACCGACGAAAATCGAGAACTTACGTCACCTCTTGAATTACATTTGACCTCTCCAGATACGCCAATCATAAACAGTACGGTATCATTAAATAATGAAGATGCCTGGGTGTTCTTCGATAACATGAAACCATCCATGGTGATTGCCAATTATGCATCCAGTATATTAATTAACGGAAATCCACTTAACGCTAGCGTAAATGGTCGTGTGGCTATTTATGGTCACGGTGCCGTTGTCATGCCGTTTGGTTCGTCGTTTAAACCAATGACAGTTTATACTCAAGAAAATTTTGGTGGAAATTCGGGGCAACTGTCCGTTGCATACCATAAAAGCTTGGGGGATTTTGATAATGCAATTAAATCGTTCAAGCTGAAACGTGGCTACATGGCAACTTTAGCTAACAACGCAGATGGAAGTGGTTACAGCCGCGTATTTATTGCAGACAAAGAAGACCTTGAGTTTAGTGTGATGCCAGCGGAATTGGATGGTTCCGTTTCATTTATTCGGGTGTTCAAACACGAGTGGGTGAGTAAAAAAGGCAAAGCCGGGTGGAACCCAAATGACCTGGATGCAACGACCTATTATGATTGGAATATCGGCGGAAATTCCTCCAATGATGTCGAGTATGTCACTATTCGTCAGAATGGCGGATGGCCTTCCTGGACAGATATTAATAACAAGCAAAATGTAACTCATCTGCTCGGTTTCAATGAACCGGATCATACCGATCAGTCAGACATGACCATGCAGCAAATGATTGACCAGTGGCCCGATTTTATGAAATCAGGACTTCGGATTGGTTCACCGGCATGGGCAAATCCATGGGCTGGCAAAGGCGGCACCTTGTTTGATTTCATCGATCAATGTGATGCGATGAACTACCGGGTTGATTTTGTGGCTTTGCACTGCTACTGGGGCGGTAAATCGCCACAAAGCTGGTATAACGATTTGAAATATATACATGATCGTACAGGGCGTCCTTTGTGGATTACCGAATGGAACAATGGTGCCAACTGGACAACAGAATGGTGGCCGGATGCAGATCACTCCTATACGGATGCAAATGCTAAAAAGCAACTGAATGATATTAAAGGTATTCTCGAGGTGTTGGATACCACCAGTTTTATCGAGCGTTACTTCATTTACGATTGGGTGCAGGATTGTCGCGCAATGGTGTTGGATGGCGAATTAACACTTGCCGGCCAATATTACGCGGACGATACTTCTGCGATTGCCTACCATTCAAAAAATGAAGTCATTCCTCACTGGAATTACAAAAAGCCTGAGCTTTCTTACCGATACTTGTCGCTGTCGAATATTATTCGTTTAAGTTGGAATGATAGTAATGGTGAGCTTTCAAAAGGGTACAAAATCGAGAAAAAAGTCAATGATGGCAATTTTAAAACCATTTCTGAGATCGATGATAGTTCGGTATCCTTCTATATTGATTCACTCGATCCTGAATCAGGCGGAACAATTACTTATCGGTTGAGTCTGCTTACTGATCAAGGCGATCATATTTCATCGAATGAAGTTTCCTATTTCCAGACGGGTGGAGCTGACACCATTCAGATTGGAAATTTTAACTTGAAAAGTACCGATTGGAATACCTCATTGTTTGCCAAAAGATATACGTCAGATCCCCTCGTGTTCCTTGGAATGGCAAGTTTTAATAATCCCATTCCGATGACGAAAAGGGTGAATAATGTCACAAAGACATTGTTCAAATTTCACCTGGAACCCTGGGCCTATTTGACGAATCCAACGATGACAAAGTCAGATATGCTTGCTGCAATGGCTTTACCGGCTGGGAACTATGATTTTGAAGGGCTGAAAGCAGAAGTCAACCAAACAACCGGGGTAACGCGTGATTGGGTTACCGTGAGTTTTA
>DATFMO010000594.1:0-2188 GCA_035266925.1 Sunxiuqinia sp.
CCCGAACACACTGGCTGAAATTGCAATACATGCAAGGAGCAGAAAAAGGGAAAATTTCTTCATAACTGTGTTTTTTATAAAAAGATACTAGTTTCTATGTCAAAGATAATATTCAAACGTGAATTAACGAATTTATGACAAATCTATAAAAGCTTAAAGACCGTAGGTGTTAATACCACTAAAACGTTTGTTAATAAAATGTTAATGGCGATTTCTTTTTGAAAAGAATCTGTAGTTTCGTGGTGCTAAATAGATAATTAGCAGGATAATGGGGCGCAATACAATCAGATACGTAATTATACTGGCAACCTTTTCAGTGCTGGGTATTATTTTGATTCAATTCTTCTTTTTGAAGAACACTGTTGACTTGAATGAAAAGCGGTTTCATGAATCAACAACTCAGGCGTTGAATGCTGTTGCTTTTGATTTGGCTGACTATAACAGTCAAAAAAATCCCGCAAAGGAAGCTCCTGATGATTTACCCAATGCTGTTGATCAGATTTCAAATAACTACTATGTGGTGAATGTCAACGAAGATATTCATCCTGATGTACTCGAACATTTTTTGATCCAGGAATTCAAAAAGCACAATTTGAATATTGATTTTGAATATGCCATTTATGATTGCGATCATCAGAAAATGGTTTATGGGAAGTACCTCACAGAAGTAGGTGATTCTTTGATCAGCACGCCAATGGGAGGGGATAGTCAACCGGATGAATGTGTAACGGAAGAAGCACTGTTCGAGCAACAGTATAAAAATAAAAGCCAGGCTACTGATAGCGGCCTGCCAACCTGTGCCAAGTACACGTATTACTTCGGGGTGTATTTCCCAAACCGGTCCAAATATTACAGCAACCAGGTGCATGGCTGGTATGTGGTTAATGGGTTTCTGCTGATCGTCATCCTGTTTTTTGGCTATACCTTGTTTGTCATTTTTAAACAACGTCGGTTAAGTGAAGTGCAGAAAAACTTCATTAACAACCTAACGCATGAATTTAAAACGCCAATTGCGTCAATCGATTTATCGTCAAAGGTACTGGCCGATCCAAAAATTATCAACCATCCCAGGCGATTGAGCGAATACTCGAAAATTATTTCAGAGCAAACACAGCGCCTGTCAGCACAGGTTGATAAAGTGTTGCAAATGGCGAGCTTGGATAAAAAATACATGGAGTTGGAGCTGATTGAAATCGAATTGGTGAGCTTTATTCAGAAAAGCATCAACGATTTTAAAACCAGCCAAAATGGCAACGAATATCAAATTTATTTTGACAGTCAAGTGGATGCCGCCCAGGTAAAAGCAGATTCGTTGCATTTTTCCAATGTCATATACAATATTTTGGACAATGCCATGAAATATTGTGATGATGTGCCTAAGATTAATGTGGTATTGAAACAAGATAAAAAACATCTTTACATTGAATTTGCTGACAATGGGATTGGTATTCCAACGGAGTTTCGACAGAAGATTTTCGGACGTTTCTTCCGGATTCCTACCGGCGATATTCACAACGTAAAAGGTTTTGGTCTTGGCTTGGATTATGTGCGAAAAATCATTGAACGCCATCGTTGGAAGATTGAAGTTTCTGATAATTCGCCAAAAGGAAGTATATTTACGATCATAATTCCTAGATAAATTATGGAGCTTAGCGGAAAAAAGATTCTTTTGGTTGAGGATGATCAAACACTCAACTTTATTATTCGTGATAATTTGGAAGAAGCAGGATATGATGTCACTGCGACGGAAGATGGCCTGAGTGCCTTCAATATTTTCAGTAATAATGAATTTGACTTGTGCTTGTTGGATGTGATGCTGCCTAAGTTAGATGGCTTTTCGCTGGCAAAGAAAATAAGGGATTTAAATCAATCGATTCCGATTTTGTTTTTGACCGCCAAAGCGATGACGGAAGATAAAATCAACGGGTTCAACCTTGGGGGAGACGACTACATCACCAAGCCCTTCAGCATGGAAGAGCTGCTTCTGAGAATTCGGGTTTTTCTGAAACGAAGCCATACGGATGATATTGAATCCAGTGAGTTGAGTAATTGTAAAATTGGGTGTTTCGACTTTTTGTTTGACAACCTGACACTTCAAAATGGCGAAGAAAAGCGAACCTTGACCTACAAAGAAGCTGAATTGCTAAAATATTTTTGCGAACACTCAAATACTGTTCTTAGCCGCTCG
>DATFMO010000595.1:0-5310 GCA_035266925.1 Sunxiuqinia sp.
AATTTAATTTAACTTTCTATAAAGACGAAATAAGTCAACTGAGGGGATACTCCGAGATGTTGAGCATGCTGATTGAATAAATAAAAATCTTCGCGCTTTGGCATGAAAAACGAATACTTGTAAGCTAAATTACAGATAATAATACGGAACTTTTCCGTCTTATTTTTAACTGTTTGATTCAACATCTCATTTGTTAGTCTTCATTTTCGAACACTACAGCGATTCAATAAATGCAAAGCCAAAATATGAACTATTTCCCTGTAAACACTAGAAAAGAATCCCTGTATCGACACTCCAATTCCTCCGCAATATTTTTTTTTACCTTTGCAAACTGAATTTGAAAGAATAGCTATACCATGAAAATCCATTCCATTTTACTCGTCCTATTTTCAATTTTTGCAATAAACAGTTTTGGTCAGAACGCATCATCGGATCACTGGCAAACAGCCGACAGTATCGTTTCGGCAATCAAGACGCCCACGTTCCAGGACCGCACGTTCAATATTACCAATTTTGGCGCTGTCGGCGACGGCCATAAATTAAACACAGATGCTTTCAAAAAAGCCATTACAACCTGCTCTCAAAGTGGTGGGGGAAAAGTGGTTGTTCCTCCCGGCCTTTGGCTAACTGGACCGATTGAGCTACAGAGCAATGTTAACCTGCATCTTGACCGAGGGGCTTTGGTGGTTTTCAGCCCTGAACATAAAAATTATCCCATGATTGATCCGCCCAAAAGAAGCATATTGGCGCATCCCCCGGTTTACGGAGCTAATTTGGAAAACGTCGCGATTACAGGCGAGGGCATCCTTGATGGTGCCGGCGAAACCTGGCGACCGGTAAAAAAGAGCAAGACAACAGCCAGTCAATGGAAAGATTTAGTGAAGTCAGGCGGCATTGTAAACGAAAAATCCAATATCTGGTGGCCATCAAAAGAAGCAATGAATGGCAAACAGTTTATCAAGGAACTGCGCAAAACAAAAGATAAAAAGGATTTAACTCCGCAAGACTATTTGCCTGCCAGGGATTATCTCCGACCTTATATGGTGTTGCTGATCAGTTGTAAGAAAGTGCTTATCGATGGCCCGACCATTAAAAATTCACCCAAGTTTGCGCTTGTTCCAAACTGGAGTGAAGATATTACCATTCGTAATGTGCAAATCAACAACGAATGGTGGGCGCAAAATGGTGATGGCATTGACATCAGCTCCTGCAAAAACGTATTGATCGATCATTGTAACGTTACTGCCGGTGACGATGGGATTGCCGTGAAATCCAGCTTCAGCAAAAATAGCTACCCAACACTCGCAAATGTGGTTGTGAAAAATTGCATTGTCTACCACGCGCATGGCGGGTTCGTGATTGGCAGCAACACCGACGGTGGCATGAGCAATGTCTTTGTCAGCAACTGCGATTTTGTTGGAACAGACATCGGCTTGCGTTTCAAAAGTGCAAGGGATCGTGGAGGACTGGTTGAAAATTTCTTCATCAAAAATATTTATATGAAGGATATTATTCATGAAGCCATCCTCTTCAATACTTACTATGAAAATGCTGATCAAGGCAACGTTCAACCGGTAACCCAATTCACGCCGCGTTTCGAAAAATTCTATATAGACAGTGTTTATTGTGTTGGCGCCAAGCAGGCGATACTTATGAGAGGATTGCCCGAAATGCCCATCAAGGATATTTACATTAATCATGCGTATCTAGCAGCAGACAACGGATTTCAATCTGATTTCGCAGCAGGTATTCATTTAAAAAATGTTGAAATCGATCCGAAAGAAAGCCCTATTTTTTCAATTGATGAAAGCCAGGATTTCACCATTGACCAGGCTATAATACCAGCCGACACGAGGCAATTTATGCAGGTTGATGGGGTACAAACAAAAAACATCACAATTACGAATACTGATTTATCAAATGTTTCAAAATCCATTGAGTATGGCAGTCAGGCTGATAAAAAAAGTGTTATGATTAAAGAGATCGAGTGAGCTTCGAATGAAAAAAACCAACGCAGCCCGCTTGCTGGATAGTATAAAGATTGACTACGAGCTCAAAGAATACCCGGTTAACGAAAGTGATTTGAGCGCCACTACTCTTGCGGCAAAAATTGGCCAAGACGTGGAGCGGATTTTCAAAACACTTGTTTTGCGAGGAAATGCCAATGGCATTTTTGCAGCGGTCGTTCCCGGGAATGCCGAAGTGGATTTGAAAAAAGCAGCCAAAGTATCGGGCAACAAAAAAGCCGAAATGGTAGCCATGAAAGAGTTACTCCCACTCACCGGCTACATTCGCGGGGGCTGCTCTCCGCTTGGAATGAAAAAGCCTTACCCCATCTTTATTCATGAAAGCTGTCAACAATTTGATTTCATTTATGTGAGTGCTGGCAAACGTGGCCTGCAACTGAAAGTAAGTCCGAATGATTTAGTGAAGGTGACGCAAGCAACTGTTTGTGATTTGATTGGAGAATAAACTATCAGACTAAGCGCATTTTGGTCGACACAAACTTTCCTGATACTGTGGGAAACGATTTCCCAACGTTTCAAATTCAAGTCAGCTTAGTGAAAGTAGAAGCCGATTCGGAAAACCGGATACAACTACTAGTGGGAAGATTTTCTATAACCCTAAGATCAAGAATTTTGATTCAGAAATATTTTTCAAAAATTATCAATAGAATAAACTGTTTTGTATCGATTCTATTTTTAAAAATAGTTGGTGTCCTGTAAAATAATTATTTCGTCCCGACGGGACTTCCAAAAGATTTATCACCGTGCTTTCTACCAATATTTTATCCCTAACGGGATGGTTCCGTCAGAACTGAATATGGGTAGAATTAGAAGTAACCGCTTTGTATTCACCTTTCCGTAGGAACGTAATAAATTCCGGATGTCTACCGTTTCCCATTAGTTTTTATCGGACAACAGTGTTTTGAAAACAATGAGAAGGTGCAAAAACTGATCAAACCCCAATATTTCTTAATACTGCGAATGGAAGAATTTCAAACAATGAATCTACCTGCAAGGTTCCTGTTGTAATTTCAACCATTGTTTTGGTCAACCGGTTTTCCCATTGCTCAGGAGCCTCATCAGGAAATTCGACCGATGTGTTCCCCCAATCTTGCCCCTCTGATAAGCGTGCGGTATTAAGTGGGAGAGCAATGACTAAATGTTCCGTCCGGTAATGGCGATAAAAAGCAATCACATGGGTTGCGTTGTCTCCCGAAACATTCAATGGTTGATAATTCCCTTTCAAAAACAAGTTTTCAGACTGACTTCTTTCCTGCAAGGTCAACCAGGTAATCCACTGTTTCACTTGCCCATCAATGGGTTGTTGCCAACAAGATGAAGCAAAACCGGCAGCATCTTCTTCAAAACCGTTAATAATCAACGATAAATTATCATTTAGCTGCTTGTAATTTACCGGTCTCCGATTATCTGGATCCACAAAACTTAAATTCCAGTTTTCCGTTCCCTGGAACGTATCCGGAACTCCCGGCACTGTATTTTTTAAAATGAGCTGGGAAATTGAATTAACAATTCCGTGTGGAATTATGCGTTTCATGAATCCCTTAAAGCTATCATGGAATTTAGTGTCGGGTGCTATAATTTCCCGCACAAAACGAAGCGTTTCATTTTCGTAATATTCATCCGGGTCGCTCCATGATGAATTTTCCTTGGCTTCGCGCATGGCTTTCACCAGGTAATCCTGCAGTCGTTGGACAAAGTTTGAATCAATTTCAGCATTCATTGGTAAATGGGCACACAACGCCTGATAAATAAAATATTCGTCGTTAGGAGTTGGAATTTCCTGGTCACCATCAAATAGCTTGAATTTCCGGTTCATTTTGCGCCATTGCCGGGTTGTTCCCATCCATTGTTCTGGAATATCGCTCAGCACATTCAGGCGGGCTCGCGCATCTTCTCCCCGTTTGGTATCATGGGTCGAAATAGCATTCATTGTTAACGGTTGTTTTTCCAGTCGCTCCTGCATGTATTGGTGAAACTGTTGCGTACGAATACCAAAATATCCCGGCGAATCGCCCACTTCATTGTGACAGATAAATGGATTGTAGGAATAAAACGCCGTGTCTTCAATTCCTTTGGCCATCAGCGGACCTGTGAATTGCATGCAATGCCTGAAAAACCTGTCTATCTTAGCTGTTTCATGGTGACTTCCTTCAAGCTTTAACAGGAACAAATCCAGCAAGGCAACCAATGCTCTTTCATTTGTTGGATTCTTTTTGATGGCTTCGCCTACGATGTCACGGATCTTGTTTTTCTCCTGTTCCGAAAATCGTGACGGTGAGTTGTAAATCTTGTAAACCGGGCAAAAAATCAGGAACTCTCCAATCCCGGACTTCACAGCTTTTCCATCCTGGCCGAGTTGCAAAAAACTTTGTATCGAAAGACATTCACGGGTTAAATTGTCCAGTTCTCCTTTTAGGCGGTGATACAAAATAAACCGGTTCTTCTGGTAAAACACGGTGTCAAAATCCTTGTTTTGATCGATCCATTCCTTATAATACGAATAGAATTCAGAACCTTTTTCAGGATTGGTCAATAAATTATTTGCCAACGCCAGAAAATCATACCCCGTCGATCCTTCTATTGGCCAATTCTCAGGCAGCTTTTCATCCTTTTCCAGAATCTTTTCAACCACTGTGTATGTTTTTTCACCAGCCAACTCACGGAGACTATCCAAATATTCAGTTGGATTAAATAAGCCATCAATGTGATCAACGCGCAGCCCGTTAAACTTATGCTGTCTAATCCACCGTTCAATCGATCGATGCGTTTTTTTGAAAACATCGCCATGCTGAACATTGATGCAAATAAGACCATTGATCGTAAAAAAACGGCGGTAGTTGATTTTTTCTTCCGTGTCTTTCCAAAATGACGGAAAATAATGAAGCTTGTCAATCAGCTCTTTTAATTTGGCTGAGTTGTTGTTGACGACAGCCAAACAGTCATCGATGTAAATTTTTATCTCAGGCAATTCTGAATATTCATCCCAAAGCCGTTTTTTCCATTCATCAAATTGATCATAGAAATTTGCCCTTTTGCTAAATTCTGAAATAAATAATGGACTATCAGCTTTCGAATTTCCTCCCAAAATGAATGGGTACCCCGGCACAGAAACCGGGTATTTGTTATCGTAGTAATTCAGACTGAATCCTTGCTGATCAAATCCTATTTTTAATTCTTCATCATTGATTAGTTGTTCCAGGTGTTTGCCAAAAAACGGTAGCATCAATCGATCGCTCAGTTTTTTATCGGGATGATCCTGAAGGATGTCAAAATAATGATGAAA
>DATFMO010000596.1:0-3565 GCA_035266925.1 Sunxiuqinia sp.
TTATAAATTATTTAATGGCCATTAATGTTAAAATTTCGTCAATCGTCATTTCTGGTCCACTAAAAAGAATCGTTTGGATTTTGAGCCCTTTTAACAGGGGTTTTACTTTGATCCCCAATTGCCCAGAAACGAGTTGAGTTACACCTTGCGATGCAACTAAATGTGCTGCCGCTTCTCCCGCGGCTGTTTGCGCTTTGGTATTCGGATTTTTAATAAATTTCGTTCGGTTCGTATCCATGTCGTAAATGGCGAAATAGGAACATCTTCCGAATCGATTGTCCAGAATTGAAGACAGCTTATTTCCTGTTGATGTAATTGCAACTTTCATTGTTTTTAATACCTATTTTAAATACAAATATAATGAACAAAAGGTCATTAAATAAATATTTGAACGCTTATTTTTTTACCTCATACTACTGTATGCTCACGATTGTTTTATGAGCAGTCACATAAAAGGCAGAAGAACTTGCTGGAATCTAGTGTTTTGAAGTTAAGGAGAAATTTTCAAAGCTGGTAAAATCAATTCATATCACGATAAAATGAGATCTATATCACATTTAAAAACGAACAAAAGATCATAAGAGTGTTTAGCTTTACCAAAAAGATTTATCATGAAAAATGTGGTTTTATTAGTATTCTTTTATTTGGGATTGTGGGGAGTGTTAGGCTTCTTTGCTACAATTCTGTTAGGATTTCTTTCCTGCTGTGCCGGATTGTCAGAGGAAATTTATTTCGGAGCACTGATTTCGTTTGCAATTGTTGCAGTCGTTATGACTTGTCGCAGTGTTGCCAAGTGCAGGAAACACAAAGATTTGTCCGTATAGACTTTTAACCTGGCTCCCAAATTGTTCTTTGTTGACGAAAAGACATGTTTGAAATGTCTGATTTGAATTTCTGTATGTGGATTCACATCAACCAACGAAGATCGTGGACAATTATGGGCTGCTGATTAGCCCTTTCAATTTCTACTTCAATCAATTCAATTAAGATTTAATAGCTATTTGGCCGTTTTTTTGGGGTCTGTGACTTCAAATTCTCGTGTTCAATCAACTCAATATTTCTCCTATTCCGACTCGCCACCATCACCCCAAAAGCGGTTTCCCTAACCTGTCGGAAAATTAAATCAATAGAGCACCATTGATAAAATGATAGTGCTTCCAACTATGCGTTAGAAAATATTTTGTTATATTGTGACCATAAACTTTCTAACGACAGCCCCTAATCCAATGCAAAAAAAGTTGAAGTTGTTTTATTCCGGGAAATTGTATGAATACCAAGAGGCAATCACCAAGGTATTAAAGAAAGATTTTCCCGAAATTGAGTGGAGTTATGTTGACGGAAGTGAAGATATTGCGACTACTGCAGCCCACAATGACCCGGATATTATTCTTGTACATGCAGAACACCCGGTGAAGAATCTATTTGAAATGTGTACGAAAATAAAATCAGCATCACCATTAGATTCAATTCCACTCATTGTCATCTTTGACAAACCAAATGAGAGCCTGTCTAAACAGGCAGTGGCTGCGGGTGTTGATGCGATTGTTTCTACTAAGACTGCTAGTTACGAACTCCCTTTTATTTTTCACAAGTTTTACTTTTTAATGCATGCCGACAATGGTGTTGATGCTGTGGAAACGGTGCAGAAGACTCCGACAATCAGTTTGTGTTAATGGGTATAAAAATGCTGGGACTGGATGGTTTTGAAGTAACCCTGCAAATCCGGGGTTTCAATGAATACATTCTGATTATTGCTCAAACAGCGTTCGCAATTCCCAAAGACGTGGAAAAAATAATGAGCAGTGGTTTCGACGACGATATCTCAAAATCCATTCTGAAAGCTCAGCTCAAAAGAATTATTAGGAGGTACACCAGCCAGCAAGAACCTATTTAGAGTTTTATAAGGCCACCAACATGATTAAACAATTAATGCTTATCCCTTTCGAATTCAATTTCTTAGAAAGTAACATTGTTGATAACGATGTAACATGATGGATAGTTATTGGTAATCAACTTGATATTGTAACATTTCCCCTGGTTCGTGTAACATTTCTTTTATCCTTTCGCTATAATCTGCCTTAAGTTTGATTCAGATTTTAAACCAATAATTCTGATGAAAACACAAAACGTATTTACTGTTGCATTTATCATTGCGCTTGGAGGATTTCTTTTTGGGTATGATATTGCGATGATGTCGGGAACCACCCGCCAGCTTGAACAGCTTTTCCATCTCAATAGTTTTTGGCTGGGATTCACGGTAGCAATAGCCATTTTAGGAACGATCATCGGTACTATAATAATAGGCAAACCAGCTGAAAAATTTGGGCGAAGAAGTTCGTTAATTCTTTTGTCCGGTTTATTTGCTGTTTCAGCACTGGGGAGTGCGATCGCTGTAAATTGGGTTATGTTGCTCTTCTTCCGGCTTGTGACAGGTATTCTCTTAGGATGTATTACCGTCGTTACACCGATGTACATTGCTGAAATTTCACCAGCTAAAAAGCGCGGACAATTAGTAATGTTGAACCAGTTTTTTGTGGTAACAGCAATCTTCCTCGCATTTATCGCCAATTATTTCCTGGCGAAAGTTGTTGATACCGGTTCCTGGCGATGGATGATCGGTGTTGAATTTATTCCGGCTATTTCATTTTTTGGCTTATTATTTATCGTGCCAGAAAGCCCGCGATGGTTGATCAACCAGAACCGGACAGTTGAAGCACTTGAAGTTTTTGAACGCATCCGTGCCGAAGATCCAAAAGGGGAAGTGGCTATTGTGAAAAAGTCGGTTGAGTTGGAAATGAAGCAAGAGCATGGAAAACTGTTTGTCAAAGAGAACCGAACACCCATTATTATTGCTGTTTTAATGGCTGCTTTCAACCAGCTGGCCGGGATCAATGCCATCATGATTTATGCTCCGCGTATTTTTGAAATGGCGGGGTTTGCTTCTGATTCTGCTTTGTTGCAGTCTATTTCCATCGGCACAACCAACCTGTTGTTCACTTTTATCGCTTTGTTTTTAATCGATCGGTATGGCCGTCGCACCTTGCTGATGGCCGGTTCTGTTGGAATGGTTTTCTTTTTGGGCATGCTTTCGAAAGCTTTTTACACCAATAATTTTTCAGAACTTGCCGGTTATGGTGTAATGATCTATTTGATGGGATTCATTGCTTTCTTTGCCTTTTCACAAGGTGCTGTTTTGTGGGTAATCATTTCTGAGATTTTTCCCAACAAAGTCCGCTCAAAAGGCCAAGCGCTTGGCACGTTTACCCACTGGATTATGGCTGCAGCATTGATCTGGGGATTTCCAATTTTCGCGAAAATGCCAAGCATCGGCGGAGGTCCTTCATTCGCCTTTTTCGCCATCATGATGGTGCTGCATTTCTTTTTCGCCTGGAAAGTTCTCCCGGAAACCAAAGGAAAGTCATTGGAAGAAATTCAGGCAGAACTGATGAAAAATCAAACGTCTGAAAAATAAAGACTGATAACCAGAAATATCTCAAAACGATGAAAATCAACAATAAAAAAGTCCTGTGTTTTGGCGAAATCCTTTGGGATCGCCTGCCATCCG
>DATFMO010000597.1:0-4902 GCA_035266925.1 Sunxiuqinia sp.
GACGGCTAAACAGCCAATCACGCAATTTGAAATTTGTTGTGGCATGGCCAAATCCTTTTTCTTCCAACCAGTTCACCACGTTGGCAATTCCATCTTTTTTATTCAGTCCATTGATATCTATTCCAGTCTCTTTACTCGATGAATTGATGTATGCGCCATCTTCTGTCCAGCAAGCTTTCCCAGCCAATACTTTTTCACGAGTTTCATCATCAGCATCAGTCGGGTCAAGGATGCAAACGATGGGGATTTCGAATTTCTCAGCAAACTCGAAATCGCGGGTGTCGTGTGCCGGAACAGCCATGATGGCTCCTGTTCCATACCCCATCAATACGTAGTCAGCCACCCAAATGGGGACTTGCTTTCCATTCACCGGATTGATGGCATAGCGCCCGGTGAACACACCGGTCTTTTCTTTGGCCAGTTCTGTCCGGTCCAAATCTGACTTCAAGGACGCAGCCTGCGCATATTTATGGACTTCGGCTTTTGTATCATCGGTAACCAACTCATCCAGCATGGGGTGTTCCGGAGAAACAACCATGTAGGTAGCGCCAAACAATGTATCAGGGCGAGTAGTGTACACGCGCAGCTTTTGATCCAGACCTGGCAATTCAAAGTCAACCTCAGCTCCCGTTGATTTGCCAATCCAGTTTTTCTGCATGTCTTTTACGCCTTCCGGCCAATCCAGATCATCCAGTCCCTCCAGCAATCGCTGTGCGTAATGGGGAATTCGAAGCAACCACTGTTTTAGATTTTTACGAATCACTTGATGTCCACATTTTTCGTGTGAGCCGTCGGTCAATACTTCTTCGTTGGCGCAAACCGTTTTGCAATTTTCACACCACCAAACCTGGGCATTGTCGTAATACGCCAGGCGTTTTTTGCTGATGTACTCCTTCACCGCAGCATCGCCTTCAGCTTTTACCTGATCAGGAATGAGCAATTCATTGATTGGTCGTCCTTTCCCTTGGTCGTAATCAAACCATGTGCTGTACAATTGTGCAAAGATCCACTGTGTCCATTTGAAATATTTTGGATCCGTGGTATTGATTTCGCGATCCCAATCGTAACTAAGGCCCAATGTTTTGATTTGACGGCGAAAGTTTTCACAGTTTTTCTGGGTCGTGACCGCCGGATGTGTTCCGGTTTGAATGGCATATTGCTCAGCCGGCAACCCAAATGCGTCCCAGCCCATTGGGTGTAAAACGTTGAATCCTTTTATCCGTTTGTAGCGGCTGATAATGTCAGTCGCCGTGTATCCTTCGGGATGTCCGACATGCAGGCCGGCACCTGATGGATAGGGAAACATGTCGAGGATGTAATATTTAGGTTTCGTAAAGTCGTTTTCGGTTTTGAAGGTTTTGTTTTCCTCCCAATAGGTTTGCCATTTCGGCTCAATTTCCCAGAATTTGTAGTCCATGATAATGGTTGTAAATGCGTATTAAAAACTGAGGCGCAAAGATAGAAAAAAGTACGCATATTGCACAGGATGTAAAGGCATTCATTTGGAGCCTGTCTGTTGCTATTATTCAGAATCTTAATATCAAGCTAAGGCTGTCTTTTTTTCAAATCTGATTAATCTTTACTTTTCATCATATCGCAATTTTATTTAGAAATGCTATAAATTATTTAAATCGATAATATGATTATTGTCTGGTTGGTTGTATTTCAGTATTTTAGGATGCACGTATTGTTGTATAGAAGAATAAAACCAAAACAACCACCTTTAATTAGTTGAACTTATGAAATACCTGCTTTCTATTTTATTGCTGTGTTCATTGTTATCTTCCTACGCGCAGCCTGAAATCCCTGCCCATTTTGACGGAAATTTGAATCGTATCATTAGCAAAAGCATAAAATATCCGGTTGATCTGGCACAAAGGCATATTCAGGGATTGACGATTATCGCGTTTAACATTACAGATTCTGGCGTCCTTGATTCGGTAATTATTGAAAAATCTCCCCATCAAAAATTATCCGAATTGGGACTATTTGCGCTGACAAAAACCACTGGGAAATGGATCCCGGCGCGGGTGAATGGTGTCGTAAAAACAGTACGCTACAAACTTGTCATAAACTATACGATACAAGATCATTTCCCGGCACGAAATATTGCAAAGGAATATTTTGAGAAAGCGAATAAAATTCATGACAAGGGTAAGTCAGAAAAAGCTTTGGCAATCATGGGAAGAGCTATTAAAGCAAATCCATATTACGCAAACTTTTATCGATTTCGATCTACTTTAAACACGGAATTAGGCAATCTGGAAGAAGCCGATGAAGATGCCAGCCAAGCAGTAAAAATTAAGAAGGAGGTACTGGCTGTATGTGATATTTGTATGATAGGAATCGTTCGAAGAAAAGTGATAGAATCCAGGGTTGTTCCAAGTCAAACCAGACGCGTTGTTGGCTCTACGGTTATTCGCCGGTGAAGTATCTAAAATCATTTCATAAGGAGTCCGAAGCATACGTTAAGTGCTTCGGACTCCTTTTTTAAACCCTTTTGAACAACATCAAATCAGTCTAAAAAATTTTGAATGTCCTTTTGAGGTGAGATTTATGGAAGGAATACAGAATAGTTTAGTGAATTTGTTTCTTAAATTTTGTGTTTTTCAACAGGAACGGTTTCCCAGTTTTACATGTCGTCTTATTTTGTTGTCTGTATCTTGTTGGAAATAAGATAAGTGTGAAGTAATCTTGAGTCTGTAATTTTTTGAGTGAAAATAAAGTTGGTTTTGGATTAAACAAAAGACGTTTGGTGTGGTTTTCTTCTTACTTATTAATTGATTAAAGGCAGGAATGACGGGGAGATTAATCGAGGGGAAGCTTCAGTAGTTAATAAAGCACAAATGAAAATGAATTTAAGAGAAGTAATTCCTTTTGGGACGATATTCAATCGGCCTTTGATTTCCAAACAACATAATACAACATATTTTTCAAGAACCTAATCGCGGTAATTCAAACAGAATTATCAACGATAATTATTTCATTAAATTATTAACAAAACAACAAAGCATGAGATGTAAAAGGTTGAATTTAAGTGCTGTGTTTTTTCTGGTAATGGGTTTTGCAGCTCTGCATGCGCAGAATGCGGTGCCAGCATCCGGGGGAAATGCATCAGGCAGTGGTGGATCTGTGAGTTACACTGTCGGACAGGTTGTCTACACTGCCGAGACCGGGAATGGTCAATCGGTTTATCAAGGTGTTCAGCAGCCTTATGAAATTTCAGTTGTCACAGGGATCGATCAGGCTAAGTTTATTCAGTTATCCTGTTCAGTTTATCCCAATCCGACAACTGATTATGTGACATTGAAAGTTGAAAACTATCATTCCAGCAATCTGGCGTACCAGTTGTTTGGTTCTGACGGTAGACTGATTGAACGAAAGAAAGTTGATGATCTGGAAAAGACAATTTCCATGAGTGGTTTGTCAGCTTCAACCTATTTCCTGAAGGTTCTTGACAATGGAATGGATGTCAAAACATTCAAAATCATCAAAAAATAACAACGATTAAAAAAGAAACGAATATTTAGACAAGACGAGATATGAAAAAAATTGTACTTCAACTTTTCATTGTATTTGCAGTAACGATGAGTGCTTTAGCTCAAGCACCAGAGAAAATGAGCTATCAGGCAGTTGTTCGTGACCACACTGACCATTTAGTCTCTAGCAGTCAAATCGGAATGCAGATTAGTATTCTGCAGGGGTCATTAACCGGCAATGCTGTTTATGTTGAAACACAGCAGCCAACCACAAATGCCAATGGTTTGGTTAGTATTGAAATTGGCGCTGGGAGGATTGTTTCCGGAGATTTTTCAACCATTGACTGGGCAAATGGCCCCTATTTTATTAAAACGGAAACAGATCCGGCAGGAGGAACAGATTATTCTATTACAGGAACCAGTGAACTGTTGAGTGTTCCCTACGCGCTGCACGCGAAAACGGCTGATGCGATTTCAGGATCGATCAATGAGACTGACCCGGAATTTAATGCATCTGTTGCAAAAGGGATCACAGTCGCTGATACTTCAAAATGGAACAACAAGTTATCGACGTTTAAAGAAACTGACCCGGAATTTGGTGCTTCCGTTGCGAACGGAATTACTGCCGCTGATACTTCAAAATGGAACAACAAACCGGACAGCTTTACGGAGACAGATCCTGTTTTTGCGAATTCTCCGGCTTCAACAATTAAAGATGCAGGTAGTTTACGCGTGATCACCTATGGCGAACGTGACAAGCTTAAACACTCAGAGTACGGAGCTGAAAAAAATGTACAGTCAGACTGGAACGAAACTGACAACACCAGCGACGCCTATATTCTAAATAAGCCAGCAACTTTTACAAGTGCAGATGAAACAGACCCTGTTTATTCATCTGCGGCAGCAGCCTCCATTACTGATGCGGGCAGTGGCCAGGTGATTACCGGCACTGAGCGCACCAAGCTGTATGGAGTAGCCGACGGAGCGGAAGTGAATGTACAGGCCGATTGGAGCGAAGCAGACAACACCAAGGATTCCTACATTGCCAACAAACCGGCCTTGTTCACCAACAGTGATGAAACAGACCCGGTTTATTCATCTGCGGCAGCAGCCTCCATTACTGATGCGGGCAGTGGCCAGGTGATTACCGGCACTGAGCGCACCAAGCTGAATGGAGTAGCCGACGGAGCGGAAGTGAATGTACAGGCCGATTGGAGCGAAGCAGACAACACCAAGGATTCATACATTGCCAACAAACCGGCCTTGTTCACCAACAGTGATGAAACTGATCCTGTTTATTCATCTGCGGCAGCAGCTTCCATTACCGATGCCGGAAGTGGCCAGGTGATTACCGGCACTGAGCGCACCAAGCTGAATGGAGTAGCCGACGGAGCGGAAGTGAATGTACAGGCCGATTGGAGCG
>DATFMO010000598.1:0-4116 GCA_035266925.1 Sunxiuqinia sp.
TGGACGTTTACATGATTGTTGATCCTGATACCACTTCGGAGAATCCAAATCCGAATTACATCAGTGAAGATGATGTGAAAAACATCAAGAACTGGGTGAATGATGGTGGTATTTTGGTCCTATTGGCCAACGATGGTCCCAATTGTGAGTTCACGCACTACAACAAGCTGGCTGAAACATTCGGTTTTCATTTTGTGCCGGTGACCATGAACCCGGTGATTGATCACGACTGGGAAATGGGCGCTGAAATTAATTTACCAGATCATCCGATTTTTAAAGGCGTGAATAAAATTTACATGAAAGAAGTGGCGCCAATTGTGTTGAGCAAAGATGCCAAACCAATACTGATTGACCATCGGGATGGCAGCCACGTTTTTATGGCAGAAACAACTTATGGCAAAGGGAAAGTGTTGGCCATTGGCGATCCTTGGTTGTACAACGAGTACATTGGAAACAGCCGCTTGCCGGACTCCTTTCAAAATATGAAAGCAGCTCACAATCTGGTCGATTACCTGTTGTCAGAAGTTAAGTAAACTATTTTTCTTGAATTTCAAGTTGGGCTGCAACCTATTCGATCAATATTCTGGTGTTGCTGCCCACTTTTTTTAATTTGAATGAATTTCAACATACAATTATAATTTCGAAAGACTAAAAACGAAAAGCATGAAAACATTTTTAATCTTGGTGCTAACTATGGTTGCCTTTAGTTCGCAGGCTAAAACGTACTATGTCGCCACAGATGGGAGCAATTCAAATAGTGGCGATTTGAATGCACCGTTTGGAACGATTCCCAAAGCGATTTCGCTCGTTCAACCTGGAGACAAAATATACATTCGTGGTGGGCATTATACCATTAATTCAACGATCTACATTTCAACGAGTGGAACAAAAGCAGATACTTGCTTTTTAAAGGCTTATCCGGGAGAACGTCCGGTTCTTGATTTTTCGGGCACTGACTTTGGAAAACGTGGGATCAGTCTTAAAGCAAGCTACTGGTACATTTATGGACTTGACGTAGCGAAAGCTGGTGACAACGGGCTGAACATTTCAGGTGGAAGTAACAACACCATTGAACGTTGTTCATTTTATGAAAATCAGGATACCGGCGTTCAAATTGGTGGTGGTGCACACGATATGACGATCATTAATTGCGATTCCTATTACAATGCGGATCCACCTGACTATGGCGATGCCGATGGCTTTGCTCCCAAACTCGATGTGGGAACCAACATCAAATTTATTGGCTGTCGTGCCTGGGGAAATTGTGACGATGGCTGGGATGGCTATTTAAGAGGATCGGACAACGTAACAGTTATTCTCGATCATTGCTGGACCTGGGGCAACGGTTATTTCAAAGATGGAACGGATGCCGGTCCCAAGGCCAATGGCAATGGTTTTAAAATGGGCGGAGGAGACAACAGTAACAGTGCCAATTTAAAACACAATTTCTACTTGAACAATTGTGTCTCGTTTGACAACAAAGCCAAAGGATTTGACCAAAACAACAATGCAGGAACGATGCAACTGCTCAACTGTTCTGGCTACAACAACCTCTCTGCAAATTACAGGATAACCCGAACCTTGGCTGCCGGGCAAACACTGACCGTGAAAAACTGCGTGTCGTACCAGGGAAAAGTTGATCTGGCTGATTTTGCCATTGAGGCAACCAATAGCTGGATGTCGCCATTCTCTGTTTCTGCTGCTGATTTTGTGACGATGGACACCACAGGCGTTTCCGGGCCACGTAAAGCGGATGGCAGCTTGCCAGATGTGAACTTTTTTCACCTGGCCAAAGGAAGTGATTTGATTGATGTCGGAACCAATGTTGGACTGGCTTTCCTGGGCACAGCACCCGACTTGGGAGCTTTCGAGTATGACCAGACAACAGGAGTGGCAGATTTTCAGCAAAAAGATCTGAAAGCCTATTTTGCCGGCAATGAATTGGTGATCAACTACCAGGGGAAAATAACTCATCCGGTAATTTGTAAATTGTACGGTTTGAACGGACAAGTCATAAGTCAGTTTAATTTGAAATCTGTTCAAAGTCGATTTAATTATTCAAATTTAAACAGTGGTATTTATGTTTTGGAACTTTCAACTGATTCCGGCCGACTAACACGAAAAGTGATGAAATAACGATCTTCTTTTTAATTCATTATCAAATACAAAAGCCCTCCTGATGCTATACGCGGGAGGGCTTTTTTGCACACTGAAAAGTGCTAATTTTGCAATAGGTACACATAAAATCCAATTCAGAGAAAGAAAATTGGTTGCTCGTTTGTTCTTTTTTGTGAATAGGTTAGTTCTATGAATATTTCAGTTTGAAAGCTACTGAATTAAACAGAGCATTAAACGTTAAAAATCCAATATTATGTCAGTCAAAAGAATTATTTTACAAATCGCTTTTTTCTTTTTAATTGTTCCGATGAGTTTCGGCCAGGTTCGTACCGTTAATATTGAAGGACATGACAACTTACGTTATACCGTTGAAACGATCAAAGCAAAGCCGGGTGAAAAACTCAAAATTGTGTTGAAAACAGTAAGTGTGATGGATAAAAGTATGATGGCTCACAATTGGGTGTTGCTGAAGCTGGGAACAGATGCAATGAATTTCGCGACGAAAGGCCTGGAACATCAGGACAACGATTTCATAGACCCGGCCTTGAAAGACAAAATCATTGCAAAAACAAAATTAGTTGGTAATGGCGAAGAAGATTCGGTGACTTTCACTGTTCCTCAAAAGAAAGGCACCTACACGTATTTGTGTACGTTCCGGGGACATTTTCAAGCGGGTATGAAAGGGAAGTTGATTGTTGAATAGTATTCTTCGCAAAATAGTTTTATCCGGGTAGTGACAAGCTTGCTATCCGGATTTTTTTGTCTGTTTTGTCGTGATCGGAATAATATTTGTTCTATACCTGTATCGATCAAAGAAAGGGTAATGCCATGAAGAAGATACTTTTAATAATCGCAATAGCTATGATGAGTGGCGGATTGTTTGCACAAAACGTAAACAATCACTCAAAAGCATCCAAAAAGAAAGAACGGAAAGAAAGAGACGAAAAACGTTATTCATTGATTAAACAGAGTATTGAAAACAAAGCGTTTGTTCTGGAGGCTGATAATTTAAGGGATCGCTACGGGAATCGCGCCTTTGTCAGTTCAAACATCAATTTTGTGTCGGTCGATTCAACCATTGCTGTTATCCAAATTGGTTCCAATAGTCATATTGGTCCCAATGGTGTTGGTGGAGTGACTGCCAAAGGACAAGTCAGCAACTGGAAGCTGAAGGAGAATAAAAAGACAAAAAGCTTTCTTTTGAGTTTTACGGTTATGACCAACATCGGTATTTATGATTTGCATTTCACCATTGGGGGTACTTATGCAACAGCGAGATTGACAGGATTGAGAGCCGGAGAACTGACCTTTGAGGGTCAAGTTGTGCCAATTGAGGATTCCTCAGTCTTTGAAGGTCAGTCATTGTAAAAATGAAGATTCAGCCCCACTAAATAACACAAAAGCCATCCGGTTTCCCGAATGGCTTCTGTGGGCGATGAGGGATTCGAACCCCCGACCCCTTGGGTGTAAACCAAGTGCTCTGAACCAACTGAGCTAATCGCCCGAATGTTTTCTGAACGGACCTCCCTTGCGGAAAGGCGATGCAAATATAAACGCTTTTTTTTCTTCGCCAAAAGAAAAAAATAAAAAAATCAAGAAAAATAATCGGCCACCACAAAGGTGCTTCCACCGATAAAAATCAGGTCGTGAACCTGTGCTTGTTTCTGTGCCTTTTTAACTGCCTCATGAACAGATAAAATGACCTCGCCGTGCAATCCAGCTTGAGCCGCTTTGGCTGCCAGCTCTTGGGCAGGGAGTGCTCGTGGAATTTTTGCCTGGGTGAAAAAATAATATCCTTCTGTCGGTAAAATTTCCAAAACACGGTCCAGATTTTTATCATTGACCATCCCCAAAACCAAGTATAAATTTTTCCATGCGGTTGATTTAATTTGGGAAACCACATCGAATAACCCAGCTTCGTTGTGTGCGGTGTCGCAAACCATGAGCGGATTGTTGCCGACGACTTCCCATCGGCCACGCAGCCCCGTGTTTTTTGTG
>DATFMO010000599.1:0-4457 GCA_035266925.1 Sunxiuqinia sp.
TTCGTCAAGGCAAAAAGTGTGAATTATTTAATTTTTTCTTCAATCGATTTCAATAGCTGATCGAATGGTTGATTGAACTTTTCAATCCCTTCTTCAACCAATTGGTCGGTTACTTTTTTCAGGTTAATTCCAACTTGTTCCAACTCAAGGAAAATGTTCAATGCTTCATCCACATCTTTTTCAATCGTATCTTTCACTACTTTCCCATGATCTTTAAATGCCTCAATGGTGACTTCCGGCATGGTGTTCACCGTGTGCATGCCGATGAGCGGCTCCACGTAACGCGTGTCGCGGTATCCTTCCGTTTTATTGCTGGTACTTGCCCAAAGCAAACGCTGAACACGTGCACCTTTACTGGCCAGGTTATTCCAGGTTTCACCACTGAATAATTGTTTGTAGCCGCGATAGGCAATTTTCGAGCTGGCAATAGCTGCTTCACCTAACAAATTGTCAGCCAGAATTTCTTTTCCTCCTGACAGTTTCGGAATTATGTCTTCCCGTAGCTGCTTATCAACCAGCACATCAATCCGGCTCAGAAAAAAGCTAGCCACCGATGCAATTTTGTCCACCGGTTTTCCTTCTTTGGCCCGCCGATCCAGCGCATTGATGTATGCTTTGGCAACAGCCTCATAACTTTCAATGGAAAATAGCAATGTTACGTTGATGTTGATGCCTTCATACAACATTTCCTCAATAGCCGGCACTCCTTCTGCCGTTCCGGGAATTTTGATGAAGCAATTCGGGCGCCCCACAGCTTTATAAAGGCGGCGGGCTTCTTCTTTGGTTCCTTCTGTGTCTCGTGCCAGGAGGGGCGATACTTCCAGACTAACGTAGCCATCCAAACCATCAGATGAGTCATACACCGGACGCATTAAATCGCAGGCATCCTGAATGTCTTTGACAGCAACGGTTTCGTAAATTTCTTCCTTCGACTTGCCCTGTTCAGACAATTGCTTGATCTGTTCATCATACAAATTGCCGTGTGCCAGCGCTTTCTGAAAAATACTTGGGTTAGACGTGATTCCGCGAAGACCCTCTTTTTCAATACGGCGTTTTAATTCGCCGTTTGAGATCATCTCGCGTGATAGATTATCGAGCCAGTAACTCTGACCATATTCGAGTAGTTTGTTGAACTTTTCCATATTCATATGATTTAATGGTTTCTAATTGACTATTTGTTTTGAACTTGAAACACCGTCCCACTCCACAATCTTTCGTGTTTATTGTTTCCGGTTCTTAGGAGAACAACAAGATATCTTTATCACAAGTTTCGGGGTTAATTTTTTTTAACAGCTTGGCTTGTGATATACAAACGTTTGTTAAGAGGGCTTGTTTACAAGTTCCCGGGCTTTGTCGACAATATTGGAAACAGTGAATCCGAAATGTTCAAAATTATCTTCGTAATTGGCACTGGCGCCAAAACGATCGAGTCCGATCACCGAACCTTCATCTCCGATCCACTCACTCCAACCAAATGTTGAGCCTGCTTCAATAGCAATCCGTTTTTTAATGTTTTTTGGGATGACGGATTCACGATAGCTTTCGGGTTGTTCTTTAAAAAGTTCCCAGCAAGGCATGCTTACAACACGGCTGTCAACCTTTTCATCCCACAACTGTTGCTGTGCTTTCAGCGCCAACTGAACTTCGGAACCAGTTGCCATAATCAATACTTCCGGCTGATCTGCTTTCTCTTTACTCAGCACATAGGCCCCTTTTGAAGTACCTTCAGCATCTGCTAAATTCGTTCGATCCAGTACCGGCAGTTTCTGGCGCGTCAATGCCATAATTGTTGGGCCATCTTTTCGATTTAAAGCAGCCCGCCAAGTGTAGGAAACTTCGTTGGCATCGGCCGGACGAAAGACATGAATGTTTGGCATGGCTCTGAATGAAGCTAAATGAGCTACCGGCTGGTGTGTTGGGCCGTCTCCGCCCAGTCCAATAGAATCATGAGTAAATACATAAACAACCGGTAGCTTCATCAATGCTGCAAGCCTGATGGCTGGTCGGGCATAATCTGAAAAAATAAAAAACGTAGCTGCGAAAGCCCGCAAACCACCGTGCAAAGTTATTCCCGTTGACGCACCGCACATACCCAATTCGCGAACGCCCCATGGGATATTCCTGTTTTCATAGTTTTCTTTTCCAAAGTAATTGGATTCATTGTATAATGTTTTTGTTGATGCCGCCAGGTCGGCACTTCCACCAATAACGCAGGGCAAATGAGGCATAAAATTATTGATGACTTTGGATGAAGCTCCACGCGTTGCCATCTTGCCATCGTCGGCTGAAAATTCCGGTATCTCACAGTCCCAACCATCTGGCAATTCATTGTTCAGCCCCCGGTCAAACTCCTTCGCTAAATCCGGAAAGCTCTTTTTATAGTTCTTATAATGATGTGTCCATTCCTGTTCCAAGGTTTCGCCACGGTCTTTTGCTTTTCGCATATAACTTTTGACCTCATCGGGCACCAAAAACTGTTGATCAGCGGGCCAGCCATAAGCTTCCTTTGTTTTCCGGATTTCCTCTTCTCCAAGAGCTGAACCATGGGCGTCGGCCGTGTCTTGTTTGGTGGGTGCTCCATAACCGATGTGGCTGCGCAAAATAATCATTGACGGCTTGTCGGGTTCGGCCCAGGCATTTTTAAAGGCTTCGGTCAAAGCGTTCAAATCATTGGCTGACTCACCTAAATTTTGAACATGCCAGTGATAGCCCTCGAAGCGTTTATGAACATCATCTGAATAAGTGATTTCGGTTTCCCCATCAATTGAAATATGATTGTCGTCGTAAAGACAAATTAATTTCCCCAACCCAAAGTGCCCGGCCAATGAAGCGGCTTCGTGCGACGCGCCCTCCATCAAATCGCCATCACTACAAAACACATAGGTGTGGTGATCAGTAATTTTCAGGTCATCCCGGTTGTATTTTTTCGCCAAATGGGCTTCGGCCATTGCCATTCCCACACCATTCATAAATCCTTGCCCGAGCGGGCCAGTCGTGGTTTCAATACCTTCCGTATGGCCGTACTCGGGATGCCCCGGCGTTTTGCTTCCCCATTGCCGAAATTGCTTGATTTCATCCATCGGTAAATCGTAACCGGTCAAATGCAGCATGGAATATTGCAAAATTGATGCATGCCCGTTGGATAGAATAAAGCGATCCCGATTATACCATTTTGGATTTTGAGGATTGTATTTCATGATTCGATCCCATAAAACGAAAGCAGCAGGTGCCAGGGCCATTGCTGTCCCGGGGTGTCCTGACCCAGCTTTCTCAACGGCGTCCATCGCCAATGTTCGTATCGTGTTTACACATTGTAGTTCTAATTTTTCCTGATTCATAATATCGCCTTGTTGATTTAAAATTCGTTGACTATCTATAACAGGAAACAAAAAAACTGTGCCAGAATCCTCGGGAAAAGCTATCGACAACTGCTGAACAGTGACGACCGATATTCTGAATTGTTTCTAAAAATTGGCATTTGTAGAAAACAATCTACAACTTTGGGAATAATTAAGAACAAAATTTCGATCACATGAATTGACATTGCATGATTTCAGGTGTTTATCGCCCAGACAACACGCGCTTGAGAATAAATACGAACAATGTCCAATTAAGCTTGTTGTTGAAAACGGTTCGATGTACTAAAAAGTCCTATTTCAGGATAAAAAAATGGCGCTTAAACTCCTGACATATAAATTATTAAAAATAATAAAAAATCAATCTCCCCCCTGTTTATACTTTTTTCAATATTCAGTACAAAATAATATACTGTGCACCTATTTAGTGCTGCCAAATAGGCTGAACCAGCAGGGCAAAAAAGAAAAAACGACATTATGGCTTTTATCACTTTAGACACTGAGAAACTCAAGAAGAACTATGACTATCTGGAGGAATTACTTACATCCAATGGGGTTACGTGGGCAGTTGTGTCTAAACTCCTTTGTGGAAATAAAACGTATTTACAAGAAGTGATCAACCTTGGTGTCAGACAAATGTGTGACTCTCGGGTGTCCAATTTAAAAATGATTAAATCAATATCGGATAAGGTTGAAACGGTTTATATTAAACCGCCCCCCAACCATTCGATTGATAAAATCGTCAAATATGCCGATATCAGTTTCAATACCGAAATTGATACCATACGTCTCCTTTCCAAAGAAGCAAAGAAACAAGACAAAGTTCACAAAATCATTATCATGATTGAAACGGGCGAGCTCCGTGAAGGTGTTTTACAAGAAGAATTTTTGGATTTCTACGATGCCGTTTTTAAACTTCCCAACATTGAAGTGGTGGGAATCGGTACCAACTTAACGTGTATGTACGGCATTCTTCCCAGTCACGATAAATTGATCCAACTCTGCCTTTATGAACAACTCATTGAGGCCAAATTTAATAAGGAAATTGAATATGTTTCCGGTGGCGCTTCAGTAACGATAACGCTTATCTTCCAGGGGTTA
>DATFMO010000600.1:0-5621 GCA_035266925.1 Sunxiuqinia sp.
CCATCGCAATTAATCCTGATTTTCCGACCACACAACGGAACTACGCGTTGGCCTGCTTCAATAAGTTGGGCGACGCTGATAAAGCATTGTCTGCACTGGAACGTGCGTTTGAACTGGATCCATCTGACGCCCGCATTCTGATGGAATTGGATCAGTTGTACAAACGTCTGAAACATCCGTTGCAAAAGCGTCTGGAACTGCTTGAAAAATACCGGTCAGTTGTGGATGAACGTGATGATTTGTATTTGGAGTTAATCACCTTGTACAACTTGACCGGACAACATCAACTGGCCTACAACTTGCTGATGTTACGCAAATTCCATCCATGGGAAGGCGGAGAAGGAAAAGTGACCGGGCAATATGTTTTCAGCCTGACCGAATTGGCCAAAAAAGCCATCAATGAACAAAAACCGGAACAGGCAATTGAATTGTTGATCCAAGCACGAACATATCCGCCAAATTTAGGTGAAGGAAAATTGTACGGCGCCCAGGAAAATGAGTTACTTTATTTGTTGGGATTGGCCTATGAGAAGCTGGCAGATCAGGCTATGGCGACCAAATTTTTCAAGGAAGCTTCGGAGGGAATGAACGAAGTTTCTGCGGCCATGTTTTACAACGATCAGCAGCCGGACTCGATTTTCTTTCGTGGTTTGGCACTGCAAAATCTGGGACAGGAAACTGAAGCGCAACAGTGTTTCGACCTACTGATTGATTTTGGTGAGAAACATCAGAATGATCACGTTAAAATTGACTATTTTGCTGTTTCACTGCCTGATTTATTGATTTGGGAAGATGATCTGGATACCAGAAACCGACATCTTTGTCATTATTTGATGGGGATCGGGCACTTAGGAAAAGGAGAGAACGAACGTGCAAAGCTGTTGTTTGAAAAGGTGATAAAGAATGATCCTGCACATCAAAAAGCAAATGTCTTCATGCAAGGATTACCTGGGTAAAGAAGGTAGGATTTTGCTGGGTAATGGCTAGTTTAGATGGAATTTTCCGATTAGAAAAAGCGTTCAATTCAAAATAAAAAACAATGAGAAGCTTTTTCCAGTTATCAATTCAATATTCCTGAAAGAAAACTTCAGGTTGAATTGAAAAGGTGACTCCTCTCGAAAGTTCAGACTGGTTGAAAACTTCGGCAGTTGACAAACTTGATAGCAAAAATATCCTGCGGCATCGCTTCTTTTTAAAGGAATTCAGCCTGAACAATCCTTCGGAAATAAAACGGGCACAGTTGCTGATTTACCCGGAGTCTAATTGTCATCTGCGGCTGAATAGCCGCTGGATAAACCAAAAGATAATACCTGGAAAATTGAATGTGGTTGATGTGACCGGTTATGTGCAAAAAGGCGATAATAAATTCATGTTGGATTTTCCTTTTGAGGACGGCGACAAAGCATTTGCAGCAGAACTGGATGTAGAATATTTCAATACCAATCGGGTGAAATTCACGACAGGCCAGTCCTGGCTAATGAAAGATTCGTACACTTTCCCTCCCTATTTGACCGGGTATTCCGGCTTTAACGCGCCTGAATCAGTTGAGTCGAAGCAGGTGGCTGAAGGGGCTGGCCAGCTCAAAAAAAAGCAGTATGAATTCAGTCTGCCAGAAGGTTATGCAGATGGTTTGAACAATGTGTATTTGCGAATCAACTGCACAGGCGATAAGGCGCGGCTATTTTATAATTATCGTTTGATGGCTGATGATTTTTACAATGGCGATACTTGGGAAATCGGTTTGAACTGCTTTAATTTCTCTCTGTAAAATGAACCATTAAATTTGGAAATAAAGCCTTTGCCAGCGAATGCCCGTGTTTATTTTGATGACGAAGCTGCGAAGGTCGCAGCAACAAAAGCTTCGGAGGAAAGCGTGTCATTGGTTCCCGAATACAGTATTGATTTGAAGATTGTTGATGGAGTATTGAAAAGAGAAGATTGAGGCAAACAAAAAGCATGAGTTGATGGGAACAGTTGGTGAATAAAAAGAAAAATGGATCTATGTTTTAGTTAACACACTAAACTACAACTAATTGACATGTAGGATTTTATTGGTTTTGATTCAGCATTTTAACAAGCCAAAGAGATAAAATAAAGCCGATGTAGAAACTATGTCGGCTTTATTTTTTCCGCTTTCGGTATTCCATGGGTGTCATTCCATACTTTGTCTTGAAGCATTTCCCAAAATATTTCAGGTCTGAAAAACCTGTCATGTATGAAATTTCCTTGATCAGGAGTTGACTGTCGGTGATTAGTTGGGCGGCGCGCTTGAGGCGGATGTCACGGATAAACTCTACCGGCGAATAGCCAGTCAGGCTCTTTATTTTGTAAAACATGGTGGTCCGGTTGAGGCCAACTGCTGTGGCCAGTTCTTCAACAGAGAAATCGCTGTTGTCCATATTCTCTTCGGTGATTTGCAACACTTTTTCCATGATCTCTTCATCCTGCGGAGTGACCAAAAATGGCTTGGGGTTAAACTCCTTGGAGCCAACCTGGCCAGCGGCACCAAATATTTCCTGTAAACGCTTACGTTGCGACAACAAGTTTTCAATGCGGGTTTTGAAATAGGGAACGCTGAATGGTTTGGTGATGTAATCGTCGGCGCCATAAGTTAAGCCTTCGAGCTTGCTCTCAATGTTGGTTTTTGCCGTCAACAGAATGATCGGAATATGGCTCGACTGGACATTTTCGCGGAGCTTCTTCAACAATTCGATCCCATCCATTTTGGGCATCATGATATCGCTGACGATAAAATCCGGGTTTTTGTCAAGCGCTTCATGATAGCCTTGTTCTCCGTCCTCTGCCTCCAGAACAAGGTAATCGTCTTCCAAAATACTCTTTATAAACGACCGCAATTCGGGATCGTCTTCAACAAGCAGAACCTGGGGCGCTTTTTTTTCTTCTCCATCTGATCTCCTTTGCGCCGTAATATCAACTTTTCCGAAACTTTGTTCGTTCACAGCGTTTTCTGGTATAAATTCCACTTCATCCTGAAAGTGACTTTTTCCCTGTTCAAAATGGACTGAGAAAGTGCTTCCTTTCTCGGGTTCACTGTCAACAGTCACTTTTGCATGGTGTTTATCAGCCAATTCCTTCACCAGAGACAGCCCAATTCCTGTGCTAGGATTGCTGGCATCGCGGTTGAAGGAAACGAAACGGGTAAAAAGTTTCGTTTGTTTTTCTTTGGCAATACCGACCCCTTCATCAATCACATGCAGGGAAACCTGTTTGTCGTTTCTGGTCAGTTTCACGGTGATCGATTTTTCTTTGGGGGTAAATTTGAATGCATTGGACAACAGGTTCATGATGATCTTTTCAAGGCTGTTCTTATCGGCCCAGATTTTGGCCTCGCCAGCTTCATTTTTAAAATTGAAATCGATCTCCTGCTCCCTGGCCATCTCGACAAAATCATTGAAGATTTCATTTACAAACTGGGGAAGGTTGGTCTCCGAAACTTTCATTTTCAAATCCTGCATTTTTCGAAAATCAAGAATCTGGTTCACCAGCCGCAACATCCGGGTAGAGCTTTGGGCAACGTAAGTCAACTGCTTTTTAACGGTTTCCGGTGTCCGGTTGTCGTTGATTAGGAATTCGATTGGCGCAGAAATCATGGTCAGCGGCGTACGGATTTCATGCGAAATGTCGATGAAGAATTTTTGCTTCATGGCCGACATTTTCTTCTCCACCCTAACATCCGATTTCAATTTATAGATGGTGAACACCGTGTAGTTGATGAGCACGAGTAAAGCTGCAAAAACCAACAAATAGAGGGCATAAGCCCAGCGCGTTTCCCAAAAGGATGGTTTTACAGTTATTGACAATTGCCGTTCATTGTTCACCCAAACTCCCTGACTGTTTGTGGATTTCACTTTAAACGTATATTCGCCCTTTGGAACATTGGTGTAAACAGCCGTCCGTTGCTTTTGCACGTAGTTCCAGTCTTCGTCAAATCCTTCAAGTTTGTAAGCGTAATTAATGTTATCGGGGTTTTCGTAGTCCAGGGCCGCGAATTTCAGGTTGAAAAAATCCTGTTTGTGGGAAAGAATCAATTTTTTGCAATTGTCAATTGTCTGTTGGAGTGGTGATTTGCCTCCAATTGGAACGTTTTTATTGAACAACTGAAAATCGCTCAATGCCAAATAGGGCGAAAAAGTATTGGTTTTGATTTGATCCGGGAAAAAATGCAAAAGTCCATCGGAGTATCCAAATAGCAATTCCCCTGATTTTAATCGAATACTGGTAGCTTCCGAAAAGTTGTTTCCCAACAGGGCCCATTTCACGTCAGGAAAGACCTCGAAGAAATCTTTTTGTGGGTTAAAACGGGCGAGCTGATTATAAGAAGTGACCCAAACTTTGCCATCAAGGTCGTCCTGCACCGAGATAATATTATTGGACGGTAATCCGTCTCCCTGCGTGTAATTTTTAAAAGACGTTGGAAAACCAAGAGAATCCGTCGACGCTACGCGGGCAATACCTCCATTTCCTGTTGCAATAATAATATCGTTGTGCTTGGTTATGCAAATATCAATCACATCGTTGTCGTTGAACCCCGTATTTTTCCCTTTAGTTTTTCCGTAGTGGTGGATGTTGAATTTTCCATTCAGTATTTCCTCCGGGTTGAAAACCAGTAGCCCGTTTGTCGTTCCGCTATAGATCAGGCCATTTTCAGATTCTGTAATACAGCGGGCCCTATCGTAGCCGGTAAAAGGGGTGTTTTCCCATTTGTTCCGAAAATTAATGAAGCGTGTCTTTCCATCATCGGTTGTTTGAACGAGATTGATCCCGCCACCGAGCGTTCCAATCCAAATGCGGCCTTTTCGGTCTTGAAAAACGGAGTAAATGTCGTTGTTGCTTAAGCTGAAGATCGAATCATTTTCAGTGAAGTGCTCAACCTGGTACAAATAGTTTTTTTTGGTAGGCGAAAATTTGTAAAGCCCGTCTCCACGAGTGCCGATCCAAATATTAAGATCGCGATCCTGGGTGATTTCGTAGGCGGGTTTAGACCAAAACGCGTTTTGCTCCAGTTGTCCCGATGGTGATAGGGTTCCAAGCCTTTTTAGGTTTTTATCCAATAGGATCACTTGGTCTCTTCGACTGGAAATCCATACATTCCCGGCTTGGTCTTGCAGAATGGCACGCACCCCTTTTGTTAAAGCAGATTGGTCTCCATCGTTCAAATGATAGGTTTGGAAGTTGTTATTGCTGAAAACGACTTTCGTCAGCCCGTTGGATTGCGTGTTGTACCATAAATTCCCCTGCCGGTCAAAAAATGCGGCATGAAAAATATTTGAAAATTTGAGTTGTGGTGGAAACTTTTTGGTAGTGAATGGAACCAATTGGTTGGTCGCTGGATCGTAAAGCGAGAAACCACCTCCGGTAGGCTGCACCCAAACCTGTCCTTTCGGATCTCTGAAAATCCTTGCAGTTGCAAGATTGGTAGAAGGAGCGGAATGTTGGTATTGTGATGGAAAGTAAGTTAAATGATTGGTATTGAAATCAAATTGAAAAATGCCTAAGTGGCTGTCATTAGTGAACCATAAATGATTATCAGAAGTGAGGGTGATTGGGTTCAGGTCCCTGGTGCTCATCTTTGGATAGTTGGACGAATCAAAAATCGTGAT
>DATFMO010000601.1:0-2690 GCA_035266925.1 Sunxiuqinia sp.
AGTCGATGAATGCTGCAATTGTGCATGGCGTGCGGATTGCCAGTATTTTCAAGAAAGAGCTTTGTTTGTTTCATCCACTTGGCAAAACTACTGAGAAAGCAGATAAACTTGCAGTTCAAAAAAGTTTGAGCAGCATCATTCGAAAGCTGAAAGATGACCTGCCATCCATCCCTGTTTCCAGCCTGACTTTGAAAGGAACTTTGACACAAAGCATTGATCGTGTAGCTGATCAATATGACGGCATCCTGCTGGTGCTGTCGGCCGAAAAAATCAAATCAAAGTTAGCTGCCCTTCAACAGAGTCAAATTCCATTTTTGTTTGTCAAAGGCAACCAGCCCGAAAACTTGCGCTACAAAGATTTGATTCTCCCGGTTGATTTCCGAAAAGTAATGAAAGACACGTCACTTTGGGCGAGCTATTTCGGACGTTTCAACCAGTCGGCAGTCACCGTGCTAAGCGCGACCGAGAAAAATAAGGACAATGCCAATCGGATCAAAAAGAATCAGAAATTCATCGAAAAACTGCTGTATAAACTTCAACTGAATGTTCAATTCAAAAGCACCCCGAAAGGAAGCTTCAGCTTACCCTTTGAAGCACTTGCCCAATGCGGGCGGGATGGTCATGATTTGCTGATTATTCCAGCCAGTAAAAACATCAGCCTCATTGACCTGCTCATTGGTTTGCCCGAAAAGAAAATCGTCAAAAAATCCGGCGAAACACCGGTTCTTTGTATCAATCCCAAACGTGACATGTACATTTTGTGCGATTAGATTATCTTGCGTTTGAAGAAATAAAAATAACCAACCGAACTCGTTCCAACCTTTACCAGCGACATTCAACAAAATGAATTCAAGATAATCTTGTATATTTGATAAAAATAGAACACGATGATTGAAATCAATCAACTATTATATTATCTGTCTTCAAACAAGTCTCGCTTTGCAAAAGATTATCACATAAAAAAAATTGGCATCTTTGGCTCAATCGCACGTGGTGAACAACGCAAACAAAGCGATATTGATTTGATTGTTGAATTTGAAGATAATACGCCTGATATATACACCATCAAACAAAAATTAAAAGCAGAAATTCAATCCCGGTTTAACTTGCCTGTCGATATTTGCCGGGAAAAATACATTAATCCAATTTTTAAAAAGCAAATTCTCTCCGAAGCCAAATATGTATAATCTACAACATCGGGATTTAAATTGTATTTTGAACATTCTTGAATCAATCAAAAAGATTGAAAATTATTCAGGAAAATTCAGTAATGCAGATGAATTCTATGAAGACTCGATTTCATTTGATGCGACGATGATGAATTTTATTGTGATTGGAGAAATGGTAGAGAAGCTCTCGCCTGATTTACTTTTGGAAACAGGGGAAATAATTGACTGGTTTAAAGTGAAAGGTTTTAGAAATATTATCGCTCACAATTATTTCGGCATTGATGCTGAAGAAGTTTGGCAGATCATTCATGGAAGTTTGGATGACTTTAAGAAAGAGTTGGAAAAACTCATTCAATAAGATTTAACCTCTATCAAAGAAAATCTGAAGACCAACTTCAGACAGAACATGCGCCCCTAATTTCCATTCAGTTTGGCAAAATCAACAGAAATTGTAAAGTTTTTACTGATTTGGTAATCTGCGAACGACGAAACGCGCACTTTTACAATTTTATCTTTTTCTTTGTAGACACAAAATTCTTATCAAACTCACAGGAAAATGATGCGTTCATTCTTTGTTCTCTCATTGCTTTTGATAGCCATCGCTTCTTCGGCACAAAAACTTGAATACGAGGTTCAATTTTATGGCATTGGCGACAACCGCGAATTTCAAAGCCAGGTAGCCAATTCACAAACTATTTTGGGCGAGCGGACCAGTTTTGCCATTGGAACAACCCTGGAGGGGAATCATCATTTCAGGATTGGTTTGGACCACCTGTTTGAGTTTGGCAGTGAGATGAATGAGCAAATTCCTAAACTGATTGCCTATTATCAATACGAAGACGAGCGGAAAACTTTTTATTTCGGAGCTTTCCCGCGTTTGCACCTCATTAATTTTCCGTTGGCATTGCTGACCGATACGTTGAATTATTACCGCCCCAATATTGAAGGAATGTACGGTCGTTACAACTGGTCGTGGGGACATCAAGATGGTTTTGTAGACTGGACCAGCCGACAAACCGATACCCGGCGAGAAACATTTCTAGCAGGCTTTTCCGGAGAAATGCGGTATCGTTCTTTATTCTTTCAAAACTTTCTGACCTTGTTCCATTTTGCTGGACGAGCCATTCGTGTTCCGGGAGAAAACGTGGAAGATGATATGGGTGCTGTGTTATACGTTGGTAGTTATTTGGATAAACTGTTACCGTTACAAAAAGGATACATCCGCTTAGGAGGCTTGGAATCAACTTTCCGGGAACGTCACACCGGAACCGGGTTCCAAAACACCTGGAGTTTTACCGGCGAATTGTATGGTGAAACCAAAAATTTCGCCCTACGTTGCACACTCTCCGAAGGCCAAGGTCATCATCTGATGATGGGCGACCGCTTTTATGATGTTGGCAATTATATCCGCACCGACGTGTATTGGAAATTCATCAACGCAGGGCATATCCAGGGACGATTCAACTTATCATTTCACCTGATCAATGGTAAGGATCTGGATCAATCGCAACAAATTTCGGT
>DATFMO010000602.1:0-9376 GCA_035266925.1 Sunxiuqinia sp.
CAATTACACCGTTTTTATGGTTGGTATTTTTCTGCTCATTCTTTCCGCTTTTTTGTTGAAGGGAGTTCGCATGGCCTGGTACCTGACTGTGGCGATGGCCGTTATTTCTATCATCGGAAACCTGACCAAAGCCATTGACTATGAAGAAGCTTCATTGGCTTTTTTTACAGTGGTGGCGCTACTTTTAACCCGGAAGCAATACTTCGTGCGCAATAATCCACGGCTGATTCAGGTGGGAATCAATGCAGCACTGATCAGCATTGGCGCGGTGATTTTGTATGGAACCGCTGGATTTTATTTCCTGGATAAAAAGCATTTCAATATCGATTTTAGTTTGTTGGAGTCGGTGAAATATTCGGTGCAAAACTTCTTCTTTTATCAGAATGACGTTTTGGTGCCGCACGACCGTTTTGCCCGCAACTTTTTGTATTCCATCAATATTTCCGGCGGGTTGACACTTGGTTTCTTGCTGTATACACTCATCAGCCCGTATTTGATTGAAAAGAAAGTCGAGGAAGATGATTGGGCGTTGGCTCGGGAACTACTGAAAAAGTATGGACGTTCGCAGTTGGACTACTTCAAGATTTATTACGAAAAACAACTGTTTTTTACCGCTAATCGCGATGCGTTTATATCGTATCGTACGGCGGATTATTATGCGGTAGTGTTGGAAGATCCGGTATGTGCTGATCCTGAAGCGATGGTTGTTGCCATCCGGGAATTCGACCAGTTTTGTGCGGAGAATGGGATGAAGAGCCTTTTTTACCGGGTGCCTGAAAGTAGCTTGCCTGTTTATGAAAAGTTAAAGAAACGGTCGTTGTACGTTGGACAGGAGGCCGTACTGGATCTGACGAGCTGGACCATCGAGGGAAAAAGTAAAAAGTCGATTCGCACGTCGTCGAACAAGCAAAAGGAACTGGGCTTGGTGTCAAAAGTGTATCAGCCGCCCATCAAGGATGGTTTGATCCAGAAGATCCATTCGGTGTCAAACGAGTGGCAAAAGGAACGGAACTACGACGAACTGGTATTTTCGCAGGGGATGTTCGACAGCGAAGAGTTGCGGGACCAGACGATCATGGTGGTGGAAAACCAGGAAGAAAAGATCATGGCTTTTGCCAACATCATCCCGGATTATGCGCCGGGAGAATCCACTTATGATTTGATTCGAAACGCCAAGGGAACGCCCAATGGATTGATCGAATTTTTGATGGCCGAGTTATTTTTCTACCTGAAAGATCAGGGTTACAAAACTGCAAACCTCGGCTTCGTGGCCATGGCCGGAATTGAATCGGGGCGCAACATTCAGGAAAAATCCATCAAGTTTGCATACAAAAAACTCAAGGCATTTGCGCATTTCAAAGGGTTGAAAGAGTTCAAAGACAAATTCGGTCCGGAATGGCACAACAAGTACCTAATCTATTCCAATGACTATGATTTATTCAGTGTGCCACGAGCTCTGAAAAAAGTCACCAAACCATAAATTGCTCTGAGTTGGAGATAGACCAGGTAAGCAAGTTATATTTTTCAATGTATTTACTTCACTAAGAAATATGCGAAAACAATGGAAGACGGTGGAAAACTGTCGAATACAATTGTTTCCCATTGTCTTCAATCGTCTTCAACGGTTTTCGGAGTGTGGAAAAACTTAATGATTTGAAAAATTAAACAAATAATGATTTTGTTATTCAAAAATCAGCTCAAATCAGATACTGAAAAAGATCGGGTTTTTCGTTTACGTATTCATAAACGAAGCCATGTTCTTCCATGCGTTTGACCAAACCAGCCAAATCGTTTTTATTTTGCAACTCGATGCCGACAAAGGCAGGCCCTTTTTCGCGGTTTGTCTTTTTCGAATATTCAAAATGCGTGATATCATCAGTCGGGCCAAGCACATATTCTACAAAATCGCGCAATGCTCCTGATCGCTGTGGAAAACGGACGATGAAGTAGTGCTTCAATCCTTCGAATAAGAGCGAACGTTCCTTTATTTCTTCTGTTCGGGTGATGTCGTTGTTGCTGCCCGAAACGATGCAAACGACGTTTTTACCTTTGATTTTGTCTGAATAGTAATCCAATGCTGCAATGGATAAAGCGCCGGCTGGTTCCACCACGATGGCATCATGGTTGTACAATTCCAGAATTTTTGTGCAGATACGGCCTTCGGGTACTAAAACGATGTCGTCCACTACTTGTTTGCAAATTTCAAAGGTGATGTCACCAACCCGTTGTACAGCCGCCCCGTCAACAAACTTGTCAATTTTGTCGAGGGTAACCACTTCACCTTTGGCCAACGATTCTTTCATGGAAGGAGCACCAGCTGGCTCAACACCAATGATTTTGGTGCTGGGGTGCACTTGCTTGAAATAACTGCCAACACCAGCAGCCAATCCACCTCCACCAATGGGCACAAACAGGTAATCAATCTGTGAAGGCGCGTCCTGTAGAATTTCCAAAGCGGTTGTCGCTTGTCCTTCTATGATCAGCGGGTCGTCAAAAGGATGGATGAATGTTTTGTTGTTTTCGTGGCAATCTTTCCATGCTTCAGCGGATGCTGCATCGTAGGTGTCACCAGCCAGCACAATTTCAACTGACTGTTTGCCAAACATTTCAACCTGCTTGATTTTTTGTTTTGGGGTGGTCGTTGGCATGTAAATTTTTCCTTTGATGCCCAACTTTTGGCAGGAATAGGCCACGCCTTGGGCATGGTTTCCGGCGCTGGCACAAACCACACCGTTTTTCAACTGCTCGGGGCTCAGGCTTTTCATTTTGTTATAGGCGCCACGCAATTTGTAGGAACGGACAACCTGCAAATCTTCCCGTTTTAAAAAGACTTTGGCTCCAAACTGTTCCGAAAGATTCAAATTTTCAGTCAGCGGTGTGGAAGTCAAAATTTCATTCAACGTTATTTTGGCTTTGTTGACATCTTGTAGGGTTGGAAAATATTCGTTGGACATTTTTTGTCTTTTTATTGAATGCAACGTTTCATGGACTGTTCAGTTCAATGGATGGCAAAGTGGGTGACCGCAATTTTGGAAATAGGTCTTAAGTTATGGGTGAAATGAATCGGCGAATTAATTGATATTGTTATCATAAATTAGTAAATTGATAGATCATTTTACCCTGAAAGGGTAGTATCTTCAGCACAGGGCGACGCCCTGTGTCGGATTATAGGAATTAATAACCGCCCTGAAAGGGCGAAAGCATGAGGAAATGTCGCAATCACTTTCAAAAGTTTATGTACATATCACATTTAGCACAAAGAATCACCAAGCTTTCATTGACCATCAAATTGGAGAATTGCTATTTGAGTACTTAGGGGGAATTTGCAAAGGAATGGAATGTTATCCAGTTCGTGTTGGTGGATACCGTGATCATGTTCATATCTTGTGTCTTCTTTCTAAAAAAGTTAGCCAGATAAAATTCATTGAAGAATTAAAAAAGCAGTCTTCAAAATGGATTAAAACAAAAGGTCGGCGCTATACGAATTTTTACTGGCAGGATGGATACGGTATATTCTCTGTGAATCCTTCAGAAGTTGACATTGTAGCTAAATATATTATAAATCAAGAAGCCCACCAAAAAATGAGATCCTTTAAGGAAGAGTACCGAGCATTCCTGAAAAAGTACAAAGTTGAATTCGATGAACGGTATGTTTGGGATTGAGCTATCGCCCTTACTGGGCTCACAGACAGTTGTTAAATTCTCCATCGGGCATTGCCCGATGCTATAGCTTCGGCACTTACAGCGCCGCATTAAAAAAAATAACACCGAGCTCTCCCGGTGTTATCTTACACAAAACGTGCGTCATTTATGACATCATGCTAATCTATCATTAATTATTGTATACCGATAAAAACAAAACCATCTTCCACTTTTACCGGGTAAGTTTTTAAGTTGTATTCCTCGTCGGTCAGGCACTTGCCATCTTCGAGGCCAAATGATTTTTTATGGAACGGGCAGGCCACTTTATGCTTGCCTTCAGAATCTCCAATCAGCCCGCGCGATAGGGCCATTTCGCCCCAGTGCGGACATTGGTTTTGGGTGGCGTACCAGCGGTTTTCACGGGTAAAGTTGAATACCGCAATTTGCTCGTCGTTGATCAGCACGCAAGAACCACTGTTCGACTGAAAGTCAGCCACAGGGGCTGCTTTTATCCATTCTTTTACGATTACTTCTACTTCCATGACTCTATTATTTTGCAGGTATTTTTTGACTTCTAATCGGTTGAAATTTGATGTTGGTATCCGCGTTGTTCGAATTCACGAAGTGTTTAAATCGTTTGCGAAGTTCCGGATTCTGCACCACTTCTTTCCACTCGCACTTGTAAACTTCAAGCAATTGACTCATATCCTGTTCCAGGTGTTCGCCAATGCCAAGTGTGTCTTTCACAACCACATCTTTTAGGTGACCGAGTCCACCTTCCAGTGAGGCCAGCCATTTGGATGTTCGGGTGAGGGGTTCGGCCGTTTTGATGTAGAACATCAGGAAACGATCGAGGTACTTGATGACCGTTTCTTTGTCGAGGTCGGCAGCCAGCAGCTCGGCGTGTTTTGGCGTTGCACCGCCGTTTCCACACACGAACAGGTTCCAGCCTTTGTCAGTCGCGATGATCCCGAAATCTTTTCCGCGAGCTTCGGCACATTCCCGAACACAGCCGGAAACACCGCCTTTTAGTTTGTGTGGAGAACGCAATCCTTTGTATCGGTTTTCAATTTCGATGGCGAATGAAACGGAGTCGTCCATTCCGAACCGGCACCAGGTGGAGCCCACACAGCTTTTTACCGTTCTCAAAGCTTTTCCGTAGGCATGGCCACTTTCAAAACCGGCATTGATTAATTCTTCCCAAATTTCAGGAAGCTCATCTACGCGGGCACCAAATAGGTCAATGCGTTGGCCACCGGTAATTTTGGTGTAGAGGCCGTATTTCTGAGCCACCTGTCCAATCACGATTAATTTCTCAGGGGTGATTTCTCCGCCCGGAATTCGCGGAACAACCGAATACACACCACGTTTCTGAATGTTGGCCAGAAAACGGTCATTAGTATCCTGGATGGTATCGTGTTTCACGATTGTTTCGTTCCAGCAGCTGGCTAACAATGAGGCCACTGCAGGTTTGCAGACTTCACATCCATGGCCTTTGCCATGCTTGTCGATCAGTTCATCAAAGCTTTTTATTTCGTTGATTTTGATCAGGTCAAAAAGTTCCTGGCGGGTGTAGTTGAAATGCTCGCACAGCACCTTCCGAACTTCGCGGCCTTGTGCTTTCATGTAGCTGGTCAACAACTCGTCGAGCATGGGCACGCAGCCCCCGCAGCCTGTTCCAGCCTTGCAGCATTTTTTGATGGCCGGCACGGTTTCCGCACCGTCTTCAATTTGCTGAATAATTTGTCCCTTGTTGATATTCTCGCATGAACAAATTGAAGCATCGTCCGGTAGGTCAGCCACGCTGATTCCGCTTCCTGATTCGCCGCCACGTGCGCCGAGGATCAGGTCTTCAGCATTTTCGGGCAGCACCATTTTGTTGTTGACGATTTGCTTTAGAAAGTTGTACTCTTCGGCATCGCCAACCAAAATTCCACCTAACAGGTATTTGCCGTCCGGCGAAATGTTGAGGCGTTTGTAAATCCCGGAATTTTTATTTTCGTAAACGATCGTTTTTACTTGGTCTCCTTCAGCCTGGGCCTCACCAAAACTGGCAACATCAGTCCCAATTAATTTTAATTTTGAAGAAAGATCGAAACCCAGAAACTCTTTTTCACCACTTTGTAATCGGTCAACTAATACTTCGGCCATTTCGTAGCAAGGGGCAACCAGTCCCCAAACCATGTTGTGAACAACCACACACTCGCCAATTGCAAAAATGGATGGATCAGCAGTTTCCATACGGCTGTTAACGATGATTCCTCCGCGTTGATGCACTTCCAGTCCTGCTGTTTTTGCGAGCTCATCACGTGGTCTGATTCCTGCCGAAATGATCAGCAGATCACTGTCCAGCTCGGTGCCATCCGTAAATTTTAGTCCTTGAATGGAACCGTTGCCCAGTACTTTCTCCGTATTTTTACCCAGAAGGACATCAAGTTCAAACTCTTCTATTTTCGATTTAAGAATGGATGCCCCATTTTCATCTAACTGACGAGGCATCAGGCGTGGTGCGAACTCGATAACGCTTGTTTTTAAGCCATCGTCGAGCACGGCTTTGGCTGCCTCGAGGCCAAGTAAGCCACCGCCAATGACGGCAGCTTTACTGGCCTGAGGGATATAGTTTTTGATTTTTTTAATATCCTCGAAGGTGCGGTAAACAAACACCCCCTTTTTGTCGATGCCGTCAATGGGTGGCACAAAAGCCGATGATCCCGTGGCAAAGACTAAAATATGGTATTGGTAGTCATTTTTAAGATCTGAATAGATGATTTTATTCTCCCGGTCGATTCCTACAATCCGTTCCCCCAGTCGAAGTTGGATGCCGTTCTCTTCATACCATTCTTTGGGCGCCAGGTGTAAATCTTCAGCGGCTGTGCCCGTATAATACGAGGTCAGGTGTACCCGGTCGTAAGCTGGATCTGGTTCCTCACCAAATACGATCAAGTCGTATTTCTCAGTCAGTGATGACGCCACAAATTTTTCACAAAATTTGTAACCTGTCATTCCGTTTCCTATTAATATCAGCTTCTTTTTCATAATCGTAACTGTTAATAATGACACCTAATTTTTTACTTTGAAAACTCAATCATTGGTGTTTTGTGATCTCGTTTACGGAGGTAAAGGTATTTTAATTATAAAAAATACGCAATAATACGTAGATTAATTTCAGATTTAATACTTGTTTTTTAACAAACAGGGAACATTAAGGTTATATTGACGGTTGTTTTGTTAGTAATTCAAGCTAAATAAAAACGATATGACAGAACGTTATCAGGCTGCTATTGAGGCAATGGCAGCTGCACATAAGGAAGATCCCAGTCAAACAATCGTTGATGGGAAAGAAATCCCCGATGAGTGGTTATATATTCAACGGATTGTTCAACGTCTGGAGGAATTCAAGCCTGATGCATCGGAAGAATTGCGATTGGCTACTCATTGTCAGCATTTTCGGCGTTGGGAGATTCCGCGTTCCGATTACCCAGAAGGCAAAATGGGGTATTTCCATTGGCGAACTTATTTGGCAAAATACCAAGCCGATAAAGTCGCAGAAATATTAAAAGATGTCGGTTATCCGGAAGAGACAGCCGAGTGTCTGCGTTCGTTGATTGCCAAAGAAAAGCTGCATCAGGATGAAGATTCCCAGGCTTTGGAAGATGTGGTTTGCCTTGTGTTTATGGAGCATTACCTGGAAGACTTTGCAGCTAAAAATCCTCATTTGGAGTTCAAACGGATCATTTTAAAAACTGCGGCAAAGATGTCCGAAGAGGGAATTGAAGAAATTAAAAACATTAAGTTCCCAGGTGAAATTCAAAGACTTGTGGATCAGGTGATAATGTAGTTTGTTTCCGGCCAAAAATTGAATGACTGGACTGGATTTATTAGGCACTCTCTAATTACTAATGCCTAATTATCGAATGACCAGCTATCCAATAACAATTTTAAATCACAATCATATCAAACCGGTTATCAAGAATGGAGAAAATAAGTAGTTTTCCTGATAAAACTTCACCATAACCGGTCACGATTTTCAATAATTCATTGGCTTGTATGGCCCCGGCTATTCCCGGGAGCACGCCCATCAGGCCAATGTCTTCTTCTTTGTACATTCCGTCAGTTGGCAGTTCTGGAAACAAGTCAACGTACGCTGGCCCTCCCGCATAATTAAAAACAGTGATTTGAGCTTCATAATTTAATACTGAAGCGAACACCAATGGAATGCCGAGAGCTGCTGATTGTTCGCCAATCAATCGACGTGTTTTGTAATTGTCGGTGCAATCCAGGATGGCGGTTTTTCCTTCGAAAAGTACCGGCGCATTTTTTTCCGTCAATCGTTTGTCCACCGTCTCAATTAAAACATTGGGGTTGTTGTCTTGCAGACGTTCGGCCGCCAGCACCACTTTCTTTTTGCCAATATCCTGTGTGGAATACAAAGTTTGACGGTGCAGGTTGTTTAGCTCTACTACATCATCGTCTACAATGGTAATGAATCCCACGCCGGCCGCCGCCAAATAGGTAAGGGCAGGGCTGCCCAGTCCACCACAACCAATAACCAAAACGTTGGCATCTTTGAGTTTTTGCTGGCCGGCTTCGCCGATTTCTTGTAACGACAGCTGGCGCGAATATCGAATTTTATCTTCCGGTGTGAGCATGATTAAATCGGTTGATGTTTATGACAGTCGCAGTTGTCGCCCCACTCGCTGGTCCCATCAGCAAAAAACTCATGTTTCCAAATGGGGACTTCATTTTTTACACGGTTGATGATGTGTTGGTTGGCTTGATAAGCCTGTGCCCGGTGAGCCGAAGCGGTAATGACTACCACTGCACAACCTGAAATGTCAACCCGGCCGGTCCGGTGCACACAGAAAGCTGTGTTGAGCTCCCATTTTTCTTTGGTTTCCTTCAGGATCTCCTGGATCATCTTTTCAGCCATGGGCTTGTAGGCTTCGTACTCAAGGTGGAGCACCTCACGACCTTTATTTCTCGACCGTACTTCGCCACTGAACAGCACCACAGCACCGCTAAACTCGCCATGGCTTTGATCAAAAAGCTCCTGGATATTGATATCTTTCTCAGTAATTAAATCCATAAAAGTCATTTTATCCGCCACTGGAAGGTGGAATTAGAAATACCTTTTTTGCCGGATCCAGCGGGCTATTGGTTGGTACGAATGCTTCGTCGATGGCGATGCGGCAGTTTCTTAAAATCTTTTCTGCCTCGGGTTTTTCCTGCCCAAGTTGGTTCAGTAAATCCAAATAAGTGCATGGTACGCTTACTTTGGTGCTGGTTTCGGCATCAAAAAATTTACGCAACCCGGCAAAGCAAACCACGGCAATTTCATGTTCTTGTCCATTCATTTTTTATCCTCCAATGTATCGCATCGTCATTTCATTCCCCTTAAAATGATGCGATTGTTTATACGATAACAATCTTTTTAGTAAATCGATTGCTTCCGCTCGTGATCGCGACTGGTTAAATATTGGGATGCCCACGTTGCTGCTGATGCAGCCGTAAAAATTTCCATAGCTGTCCATGCGGAGGCGGTTGCAATCGCCACAAAATGGGGCTGACTCATTGGCAATAATGCCGAAAGTCCCTGAACCAACAGCTTGCCAATAGTTGGATGTCGCTGATTTTTCGCGCGGAAGTTCTTCCGTTGGATATTTCGCTTGGATGGTCTCCAGTATTTCCTGTTGTGAGAAAAAATAGCCATCCATGTGATGGTACAAATGCCCCA
>DATFMO010000603.1:0-17816 GCA_035266925.1 Sunxiuqinia sp.
AGCTGAACGACCTCATCACCTTCCATTTCGCCTGTATTTCTTACGTCCACCGAAACCTCAATATTGCCTTCCGCTTTCTGCTTTTCGGGGCTAATTTTCAGGTTTGAATAGTCAAACGACGTGAAGCTCAAACCATAGCCAAACGGATAAAGCACCCCGTTGACTGTTGTTTTTGCCGGAGCCTGGGTGTAAGGTTTGTACGGAAAACACATGGGGATTTGCCCCACCGATTTTGGAAAGGTAAAGTTGAGTTTTCCGCCCGGGTTGTAGTCGCCAAACACAATGTCCGCCAGCGCCTCGCCGCCGTATTTCCCGGGGAACCAGGCTTCAATAATGGCGTTACAGGTTTTGTTGGCTTTGTTCACCGTCAGCGGGCGGCCGTTCATCAGCACCACCACCACAGGCGTTCCGGTTTCCCGCACCTTGTCGATCAGCAATTGCTGGTAGCCCGGCAGGTCGAGGCTGGTGCGCGATTTGGATTCGCCAACGATGTCATTGTTTTCGCCCATCACCAAAATGGCCACATCCGCCTTTTTGGCTTTTTCAACAGCATCGTTAATTTCCTGCATTTCATCAGCCGACGGTTCGGAAGGAATGATCTCACTTTCAGGCCAGTTTTTATCTACCATGTCACAACCTTTGGCGTACATCACTTGCACCTCGCTTCCCAACTTGTCACGGAAAGCGCTAACCACGGATTTGTAGCTGATCTGCTTTGGGCCGTAACGCGACAAGGACAACGTGGTATCCATCGCGTTGGGGCCGGCAATCAGGATATTTTTAATTTTTTCTTGTTGAAGTGGCAGGAAATGATCCTGATTCTTCAGCAAGGTCATCGCTTCGTAGGATGCCCGTTTTGAAACCTGGTCGAACTCCGGATTTAGGAACGTTTTCTCCGATGCCGCCGGATCGTCGATGTACGGCTGGTCGAACAGCCCCATCCAATATTTTACGCGCAGCACGTCGCGCACGCGGCTGTCCAGGGTCTCCATCGATACCGAACCTTCCTTCACCAGTTCCCGCAATGGGTTTACAAAAACGGAAGGATCCGTAAACGTTGTCCGAACGTTCATTCCGGCCTCAACAGCCTGCCTGACCGCGTCTTTGTAATCCGGCGCGACCTGGTGTTTCCACCAGATGTATTTCAGGGCATCGCTGTCGGAAACCACATAGCCTTTAAAACCATACTGATTGCGAAGCAGCTCGGTCAGAAAATAATACGATCCGGTGACCGGAACACCGTCATACCCGTTATAGGAACTCATCGTGCCCATGGCATGGCCTTGTTCAAAAGCGGTTCTAAATGGCGGCAACAGCAAGGTGTGCATCTCTCGTTCGGCAATCTGCGGATCGGTGCGGGTCATGCCGTCCCGGCCTCCGATGGGAATACTGTAGGCAGCAAAGTGTTTCACCGTTGAAACCACATGATGTTGCTGGATGGCTTCTACCTGATGCAAACCCATCTGCGCTACGAAATAAGGATCTTCGCCATAACTTTCCACGGTACGCCCCCAGCGAGGATCGCGGGCCACATCCAAAATGGGCGAATACACATTTGAATAGCCATCAGCTTTTGTTTGTATGCCAGTGATGTTCCCGATCTGGGAAACCAGGTCTTTATCCCAACTGGCTCCTACCCCACATTGTGCGGGGAACAAGGTTGCCCCCGTCACACAGGCTCCATAAATTCCTTCGTTGGTAAAATCAACAGGAATCCCCAGGCGGGTGTCTTCCACAAACCAGCGCTGCACCTCGTTGATCGTCTTCACATGGTACGAGACCGGCCATGAGCAAGCCTTCGAGTGATTACCGTTGCAATGTTCGTCAATATTACCAATGCCATCTTTCCAAACTTTATTTTTCCATTCCGGCGTTGGCAAGGTGTCCTGCAAAACCCTTGGGTAGCCATATAAGGTAGCCAACTGGCACGTTTTCTCTTCAAGGGTCATCCGGCTCAACAAATCCGTGATCCGCAACTCGACATCCAGCGCGGGGTTTTCGTAGGGATCCATTTTCCCGTTTTTATTCAGGTCGATCCAGCCCTTGTGATACAAGGCTTTGTTTTTATAGGGTATGTATTTCTTTGCCTGGGAAGGTAAAATAGAAAATAGAAGCAATAGTGATACCAGAAGATAATGAGTCAAGTAGTTCAGGTTATTCATCGTAGTTTGTTTAGAATTATTTGTTACGTCGATTTTCGAAAGACTCCTTTTTATGAATGAATCTAATTTCGAATCTTCAATTAGTAAAAATACATATTAAAAGGCGGTCGCCAAGGCATCCGTTAAATAATGCGGTCCATCCAACGATTTCAATAAAAAAGCCGGTGAAATAAAATTCAACCGGCTCAGCATTTTTTATCACTGTAAGTAATTTTAAAATCCTTTCAATTTTTTGTAGCGCATCATGGCTTCCACGTAGTAGTAGTCAGCGTATGTCAAAGGCACATCTACTTCTGATTTATTTGGCATATTACCAACACCATGTTTCAATAGGAAATTAGCATCTTCTCCAAGTTTGGTCCGGTACTTGCCCGAACTCAACGTTCGTAACTGCGTCTCTGCAACATCCACGTATTCTGTTGATTTTTCCTTCGGCACATATTGACTCAAATCCAACAAAGCAGAACACATGATTGCCCCCGCGGATGCATCTCGTAAAGCATTGGGGATGTTGGGAGCATCAAAGTCCCAATAAGGAATCCCATCTTTCGGCAGGTTGGGATTGTGAATGATGAAATCAGCAATGTTTTCGGCTTGTTTCAAATACTTTTTGTTTCCGGTTTCCCGATACATCATGGTAAAACCGTACAATCCCCAGGTCTGTCCGCGTGCCCAGGCTGAAGCATCAGAATAACCCTGCGCCGTTTGTTTGACGATTGGTTTTCCGGTGATCGTATCATAGGAAACTACGTGATAGCTACTGAAATCATCACGAAAATGATTTTTCATCGTCGTATTAGCATGTGAAATGGCATCGTGGCTATAGGTGGTATCATTAAATGCTTTTGATCCCCACATCAGCATTTCCAGGTTCATCATATTGTCAATAATCACCGGGTATTCCCATTTCGTATTATCCCACGATCGAATACATCCAACTGTTGGGTTGAAACGGGTGATCAAGGAATTACAGGCCGTATGAATGACATTTTTATAAACGGTGTCCTTGGTGATGCGATAAGCATTCCCAAAACTGCAGAAAATCATAAAACCAACATCATGATTACTGGTTGTATATTTCTGATCCTCATCCCTCCATGTGAAGTTTTCGGCCCATTTTTTAACGGCATCATCGTTAGAATTTTCGTACAAATACCAGAGTTCTCCGGGAAAGAAACCACTTGTCCACCACGCTGAGTTGCTGGTTACAAGTTTCCCGTCTTTAGTTATTGTTTGTGGCAGCCGGTCGGGCTGATCTTTCAATGATTCAGCCATCAATAGGCTTTGTTTTTGAGCCAAGGCCAGTGATTCATTCACAATATCATTTAACGGCTTTTGATGTTGTTGTGTTGAACACCCCCACAAAAGGGTCAGGCAGGCCAGTGCAAGCGACAGTTTCTTATTCATTGTTCAAAATTTATAATGCGTGATCAGCTTTTATATCTTCACCATTCCAGATTCTTACCATTGTCCAGGGGGCATCCGGCTTTGCCCAGAATTCAGCATCAGCGGGAAGGCCCAACGCCAGGAAGGCCTCGGAACAGAGGTACAAACTTCCGGTTGAGATGTAGTGTTCACCCAAAGCGTTTTGATGGCCAACCAAACCAATTTGCAGCCAACCGTTGGAATCAAATGTTCCCGGGGCTGACATCAACTTTTGCATGACTGCAGACAAGGCGCAACGAACCTGTTCCGGCTTCACATCGTCTGGCAAACGACCTTGCAGTGCTGCTTGAGACAAATGTTGAAAAGCGCCCATCCGGTAGGTTATGGATCGGCCGATGGCCGGGAAGGTGCCTTCCGGTGAAATCAAACGTTCCTGGATTGCCGCATAGCGGGTGAAACGTTTGGCAATTACATCGATTTCATGCTGACGGATTTTCTTCTTGTCCAACATCACGGTGACAATATCCATCAACATGGGTTGAATGACATAGCTGTTGTAGTAATCCCAGTGAAATTGATTGCCATCACCATATATGCCATCACCCAGGTACCATTCCATGTGTTTTTTCACCGGTAAATCCAATCGCATGATATCAAACGGTAAATCGTTTTTCAGGAAGAAAGCTTCAATCATACCACTGAAAAGCAACCAATTGGAGTAATACGGTTCAACTTCCCGGGTGTACACAAACGCGTCAACCACTTGTTTTTGGGTCTTGCTCCCAAGTGCGCCCCAGAGTTGTTTTGGCGCTCTCAGGAATGCATGTGCCAGGAAGGCTGCATCCACCAACATTTGTGGTTCCATATGATCGAAAAGGTAATCGGGCGATTGTGGATCAACAATTCCGGCAACAGTTTTCACTGCTAACTCCCGGTAGCTGTTTCTTAAGTCAGCTTCTTTTCGATCCCCACCATCCAATTCTAACCAGGGAGACATTCCATCCAATAACCGGCCCACACCTTCCAGGTAGGTTGACGGCTTCGTTTTTTTACCCGTGGTTGTTTCAACGGGCATGGTTTGTTTTAATTTCCGTTTGCTCCCCGCAGTTAACAATGGGTTGGCAACTTGGTCCATTAAGCTTAACCAGTATTCGCGGTGATTTTTAATGGGTTCTTCTGCTTGATTAGTTGCTGCTGATAAATTGGAAGCGAAAAAAGCTCCTGCTCCTATCAGTGGAGCAGCTTTGACAAAATTTCTACGTTTCAAAACACAGTATTTTTTTAAAGGTTAATAGTCATTTATTTAAATAATTGTTGAAAATAAATATTTGAATTCAGAATGCCCACGAAACATTCAACTTTTAATAGCACATTTTCGAAAATAGCAGTTGAATCAAGGCCTTTGAAAGACACACTAATATTCATAAAAAGGGCTGTCCCTGATGAGAAACAGCCCTTAAAATATAATCTATGATCGTATTATCATATTGATTGATTAGTAACCAGAATTTTGTTCCAGGGTTGCATCTTTGTTCAAATCAATTTCGTTTTGAGGAATTGGGAACAAGACGTTATAATCCTGGATTCCGTTGGTTGTTTCAATATTACCATCAGCTAATGGAGCTGTTCCATTCAAGCTTTTCGCCCGGTCAATTAATGTTCCGGTGCGTACGAGTGTTTCTCGACGGTTTTCTTCGCCTACCAACTCACGGGCACGTTCGTCAAGAATAAAATTCATTGTGATTTGACTGGAAGAAACAGTTGCTGCATGAGCGCGATTTCTCAGCACATTGATATCTGCAGCAGCTCCATCCAGGTCATTCTGCTTGAAACGAGCTTCCGCACGTAACAAATATGTTTCGCCCAAACGCATCAGGATAAAATCTTTCCACATTCCGTATCCGAAAGTATCGCGTGGGTCAAATTGGCCCCATTTCAGCGTGTATGGAGCTAATTTATAAACAGTATCAATGGCGAAAATCTTCAACTGACCGTTATCACCACCCAATTCAAATGTTGTGTCTTTTCCGTATGGTACCGGCAAACCACGCACGGCATCGTATTTGGCAGCAGGATCATTAAAATAGTGCTGACGATGAATCGTGAATCTAGAGTTACGCATGTCATTCTTGCCATACAAATCGTACAACACCCAATTGTCCAGACGCATACGTGTTAATCCACGTCCTCCAAGCGAATCACACATGGTCAACCCTTGTATATCATGATAACCAGCTCCCCAAACACGCCGTTGTTGTGGGTAACCAGTACTTCCTCCTGGTACATCTGCCGGGTTTTCTTGTTCGAGTACCCAAATGGCTTCTGTATTTCCCTGTGAACGACGTTGCTTGCCTACCCGGAACATGTCAGAGAATGCATCGCCCGGGAAACTGGTGTCGCCATAGCGCTCTTTAACCAAGCTGAATTTGCCACTGTTGATGATCGCTGTACATTGCTCTTCAGCTTTTGCTGGTTGGTCTGTGCGCAGATAAACTTCTGCTAATTGCTGGCGAGCCATGGATTGATTGGCACGAGCTTCTTTCGCAGCATCTACATCTGGCAGGTTCGACACGGCAAATTGCAGATCACTAATAATTAATGCATTGACATCGCTGGCAGACGCACGTGTAAAATCCGTTTTTGGCTCTGTGAGTGGCTCGGTTACCATGGGCACATCGCCCCAAAAAGTCACTAATTTGTTGTATGCCCAAGCCCTGAAAAAGCTGGCTTCAGCTTTGTAGGCTGCAAGCTCATCTGCATTCATGTCATTTGCCGACGAATTATCAGCATTGTAAATTAAGATGTTGGCATTATTGATCAATTTATACAAATAGTTCCAGTATTTGTCAGCAGCATCGTCGGTTGAGGTCAGCGTCGCATAATCCATATACGGACGAGCGTTCCCATTTGACCGTCCCATCGGGTTCCATGTAATATCAGTACCTAACTGGAACATGCCCAAGATAGTCTGGTCGTTGGTAGTTGTCAACCAAGTACTGAAATGGTTGTAAAGTCCAATAGCAGAAGCTTCAAATCCGAGCTTGTTATCCAATGTCGCAGGTGCATAAGCATCCAGCACTTTCTCATCCAGAAAGGAATTATTACATGCCGTTATTAATGTTAGCAGTAACCAGGAACTAACAATTAATTTGATATATTTTTTCATAATAATTTTCATTTTTAACGTCCAAAGATTAAAGTGTTATGTTTAGTCCAAATGAAATTGTTCTAACGGGAGGATAGTTATTTGTCCAATCGCCAGATCCTCTGGAATCGTAATTCATTTCCGGATCCCAGCCGAACCATTTCGTAAACGTGTACAGATTTCTTCCGGTTACATAAAGAGTCAGATCATCAATTTTGTATTGATTCAGTACAGCTTTTGGAACATTGTAGCTGAATGTAATATCTTTTATGCGCAAATAACTCCAATCTTCAGGGAAACTATAACCCCTGTAGTTTTTGTAAGCGGCCAATCCAGGCCAGTAATTATCTTTATTTTCCGGAGTCCAGTAGTGCCAGTCTGCCGGCAAATTACGACGCCAGGCTTCGTCGGCATATGTCAAGTCCCGATTGGACTTCAATCCACCTTGCGATGTTTGCAGGAAAATGCTTAAATTGAAGTTTTTATAGGAAAATGTGTTGGTCATACCACCGATCCATTTCGGATCTGACTGCCCCAAAATCACACGGTCATCAGCTGTAATTTGATGATCGCCATTCTGGTCTTTGTATTTAAGATCACCCGGCTGGGCGCCGGGGTCGGTTTGTGAAACGTCTTCACCTTCTTGCCAAATACCTGTTTTTTCGTAATTGTACACCACATGGATTGGTTGTCCGATAAACCAACGGTTTCCAATATCATCTTTTCCGTCACCATACAAATCCAGGATTTTATTTTTGTAGGTTGAAAAATTCAGGTCAGTACTCCATTTAAAATCATCGGTGCTGATGTTGACTGTTTTCAAAGTCACATCCAAACCAACGTTTTGCATCTTACCAAGGTTGGCCCAAACGTTTTGATACCCGGTAATGCCCGGAAGATTCCGTTTCAGTAAGATATCTTTGGTTTTTGTTTTATAAACTTCGACAGTACCAGCAACTCGGAAATTAAAGAAACCAAAATCAACGCCCACATTGGAAGCCGTTGTGGTTTCCCAGTTCAGATTGACATTTCCCAACGTATTGTAAAGCACTCCGGTTAACGCCGTTCCTCCAAATGGATATTGTACCGTGGCAGCGGTTGTTTCAGTTTGGTTTGGATCAATAGCCTGGTTACCGGTTTGACCATAAGAAAATCGTAATTTTAACTGGTTAACCTGATCCATTCCTTGCATGAAACTTTCGTTGGCAATGTTCCAACCAAGCGCCATGGATGGAAATAATCCATACTTGTTTGTATTGGCACCAAAAGCAGAATAGCCGTCACGACGTGCAGTCAAAGTTAGCAGGTACCGACTGTCATACGAATAGTTGATCCTTCCCATTTGAGAAACCAGCGTGTAGCCGTTTCCCCTGGTATCGTTTGCCTGCGAAACACCAGCACTCATTTTGTAATAGGACAAGGCATCGTTGATGAAACTTTTTGACTGTGCCCAATTTCTGAAATAGTCAACTTTCTGAGCACTGTACAATCCGGTAAAATCGATGTGGTTTTTGCCAAAATCTTTCGTATAGGAAAGAATATTTTCAATCACCCAGTTGGAGGTGTTGTCATTTGAAACTGTTGCTGTTCCACTTTGATCATTGTCAGCTCTTCCAGTATAACTCGCAGTACGGGCAATGTTCATAATATAAGAAGCATTCAAGCGATACTTCAATCCTTTGGCAAATCCAGGAGTTACCTCGGCATAACCATTTCCGGTTAGGTTTAAGCTTCTGTTCAACTGATCAGTCGTTAATCCAAGTAACGGATTGGAGAATAATTGTTCAGGCGCCATCGGATAAATAATATAGTTCCCATTTTCATCCCTGGGTACTGAATAGGGGCTCATAGCCATTCCGTTTAAGAAATTCGCGTGACCGCCATCTTTGTTATTATTGGTAAAAAAAGCTGATGTTCCAACTTTTAGATAATCATTGATTTTGGCATCAATATTCGAACGGAAGCTTGTCCGTTTGTATTGGTACCCTTTCACAACCCCTTTTTCATCCAGGTAAGATCCGGACACATAATATTGAACATGGTCCGTTCCTCCAGAAATACTCAGGTTATGGTCTTGGATATTTCCCAATTGAGTGGTCTCATCCAGCCAGTCTGTTGTTATTCCGGCATTGTAGTTCTCAATTTCAGAAGCATTGGGCAAAACCGATGTTTGTGCCAAGCCATTTTGAGTGTTGTAATCGGCATATTTTTGGACAAATCGCTCAGGTGACATGGGCTTGAGTTTGTGCTCCATCGTTTCAACACCTACATGACCATTGTAGGTAATTTTTGGAGCTCCCGCAGATTTATTTCCACGTTTTGTCGTGATCAGGATCACACCGTTTGCACCACGTGTACCATAAATCGCAACAGCCGAAGCATCTTTCAAAATTTCAATGGATTCGATATCATTTGGGTTGATATCGTTGGTTTGTCCAAAGAATGGAATACCATCCAAGACGATAAACGGACTGGTGTTCGCATTAATCGAGTTGATCCCGCGAATCTGCATGGTTCCGGAGCTACCAGGAACCGAAGAGTTTTGTGTCACATTCAAACCGGCAGTCGACCCTTCAATGGCATGCATCAGGTTGGTCACAGGCAGTTTTCCTAGCCGTTCTTTTGGTACGGAGGTCACTGAACCGGTAATGTCCGAACGTTTCTGAGAACCGTATCCTACAACAACGACTTCATCAACGCCAACCGCTTCTTCTTTCATTTGAACGTTGATGGTAGATTGTTCGCCAACAGGAATTTCCTGTGATGCCATTCCAATAAACGAGAATACCAGGATATCACTTCCTGAAGCATCAATGGTGTAATTACCACTCACATCGGTGATGGTTCCGCGCGTAGTTCCTTTTACAACCACGGTAACACCGGGCATTGGTTCCCCATTGGAATCGGTCACCGTTCCGCTGATCGTTTGATTTTGATAAGTGTATGTTGGATCGTCCTTTTTAAATAACATGATGTGACGATCAATCACTTTGTACGTGGTATTGGTGCCGGCGAATAACTCGTCCAGCACTTCAGCAACGCTTTTCCCCTGTGCATCCAGATTGACCTTTCGGTTCACATCAACCTGGTTGTTGTCGTACATAAAAGAGAATTGGGTTTGATTTTCAATTTCACCTAAAATCTCCTTGATCTGCTGATCCTGAAATTTCATGTTCAGCTTTGTGCTTTGTGCATAAGTTCCGGCATAAACACTGAAGGTAGCTAGTAGCGTAAAAATGAGTGTCAGTTTCATAGATAACCAGAATTTTTTCGTACAAAGGTTACCTCTGCACGAGTACAATCGTTTTTTTTTCATAGTTTTACAGTACAGTTTATGAATCTCAAATACGGTCATTTGCGTGTCTTGTATTTGCGATTCGATTTAACAATAAACTTGAATGACAGGAAAGGTAGCCGCCTTTCCTGTTTTTTTATTTAACTCTCTCTATTTTTTGATTTAATGAACACATGGTCGCCTTCTATTTTGTAATCGATTGGTGTTATTACAGAAATAAGGTCAAGCACCTCGCGCAAACTTTCGGTTTTTACTTTAAAGGTAAAATGGTGCTTGTTGTATAGTTGAGTATCCAGCTTAATTTTTACCCCGTACCAATTCTCCAGGTAATCAATCACTTCTTCAAAGGGTTGATCTTTAAACACCAGCATACCATTGGTCCAGGCAATCAAAGCTTCCATGTTATTTACTTTGAGCTTCTGATACCGGTTTTGATGAACTTTCAATTGCTCACCCGGATCTAAATAACTCAATGACTGGTTGTTGCTATTGAGTACTTCCACTTTTCCCTCCAGCAAGGTAACTACCGATTGGTCATTTTTGGCATTTTCCTTGACATCGAAGTGAGTCCCATAAACCTTTACATTTACGTCTGATGCATGCACAATGAACGGTTTGTGTTTATTTTTCGTCACCTCAAAATAGCATTCACCCTTGATGAAAACGTTTCGGTCTTTACCACTAAATGAAGCGGGATATTTGATTTTGGAACCTGAATTTAACCACACCTTCGTTTGGTCCGGTAACACCATTTGGGTGCGTTGTCCCGGTGGGGCAATCACTTGTGCATATTCCGCCGTTGCTGCTGATTGGTTCATTTGAGAAGGAGCTGCAAACCAACGGCCAACAAAAAATGCCAGCACAATCGCAGCAGCAACAGCCACATAACGCACCCATGATAATCCGACTACTTTGGGTTTCCGTTGATTTGGAGAAATCCGGTTCATCAACTCTTTCCACAACTGTTCTTTGTTGGGCTGGTAATAAACTGGCTTTTGCCGGGTTAATTGGTGAGTATTGAAAATTTCATTAAAATGGCGGATATTCTCTGGCGATTCCTTCACCCATTCTTTGATGATCGATTCATTTTTCTTATCCGATGTATCATTCAGATAGGTACTAATTGCCTCCCAGGGTATGTTTTGTTGCTCCATAAATTCCGCTTTGTTATTAATACGACGCAGGGAAAAAACTCATCCCTCAATCGAAATGAATATTTTTTTTGAGAAAAATTTGGACCAAAATGGCAATCAGCCAGTTAATGGAATTTTTTAAAACTACAAGAACCGATTAAAAAGGATCCAGAGGATAAAAATCTGTTGGTAATAAGGTTGAAGTGACGTTCTTAATTTACGCAAAGCGATGCCCACGTGGTTCTCGACAGTCTTTGGCGTGATCCCCAATTGATCAGCAATTTCCTTGTGCGACAAATTTTCCTCCCAGGCCATCCGGTAAATCTGACGGCTCTTTTCCGGTAATGCTTCAATGGCTTTGTCGATCAATTCTTTCAGCTCTTTATTTTCCAGGAATTGCTGGGAAGAAACGTCCAGTTCTTGAAGTTCATCTTCAATCCCCAGTTGTTTAAAATGGTGTTGTTTCTCACGTCTAAAAAAGCTGATTGCCCGATTTTTAGCTGATGTGAAGAGGAAGCCTTTCAGCGAACTTTTTATCTCCAGTGATTCCCGCTTCTCCCAAATGTACGTGAAAATTTCAAGCGCAATTTCTTCTGCAAAACTCCGATTATGCAGGTAAAGGTTCAGGAAATTGCATAAGTCGGTGAAATATTCATCGAACAACATGCGATAAGCTGCCAGATCGCCATCAGCGATCTTTTTCACAAGCAACTCATCATCCAGGTATTTTCTATTTTGATTCAAATTCTTCAGCTAAGTACCGATTTCAATTTTTAAGCGCATCCACAAAATTAGATAAATTCATGGTTAGTTGTACAGCCAACCACGGTCAATTGCCAGCCGAGTTGGTCAAACAGATGCGTCATTGTTTCTTCAAAGGTTCAATTCCCTTCAAAGTAGGCTGAACCTGGATAATGTTTCCATCACTATCAAAAGTCAGCTTGTCGATGCAAACCTCTCGATGAAAGCCAGCCGCACGTCCCATCGTGATCCCTTTGGGGCGGGTGAAACGATGATAAACAATATACCAATCATCGGTACCGGGAACTTGCAAAACAGCGTTGTGTCCGGTTCCATAAATGGCTTTGGTCGGATCTTTGGCAATCACCAGGTTATTTTCAGGCACATGTAATTTCCCCAGCGGAGAATTAGCTGTCGCATAGCGAACTCGGTAATCAGTGCTGCGGGTATCGCCTTCTGACCACATGAAATAGTACTTGCCTTTCCGGTAAAAAACATACGTTCCCTCGCGGAAAGTATGATTAGGCGTTAAGTTCATCAAGGTACTTTTTTTGAAGGATGTCATGTCATCATTGAGCTCGGCACCCATCATGTGTCCATTTCCCCAATAGAAATAACTTTTGCCAGTTTTAGGATCGGTAAACACGTCAGGATCGATCTCCTGCCCTCCCCGAACGGCATCAGGACGTTCGGCTACCAATGGTTTTCCGCTATCCACAAACGGCCCCGTAGGATTGTCCGCAACAGCAACGCCAATCTTTTGAGCCGCTGTGAAATAATAGAAGTATTTGTATTTGCCTTTGATTTTCTTTTCGATGATACACGGTGCCCAGGCATTACGATTGGCCCAGTTCACGTCTTTCTTCAAATCCAGGATCACACCTTCATCCTTCCAGTCAACCAAGTCATCCGATGAAAAAACTTTGAAATAAGTTCCCGACCAGTTGTTAAATCCATCGCTGGTTGGATAAAGGTAATAGTTACCTGTTTTCTCAGCATACAAAATATCCGGATCGGCATAGTAGCCTTCCAGTACCGGATTGTGATCTTCTTCGGCCAAAACTGCATAGGTCGCTTTTCCTTTTCCTTCAATCTCTGCGGTATATTCAACCGGTCCCTGTGTAAAATCCTGTGGCCCTGATGGCGTGAAGGTAATGCCCGGATAGGTACTAAATTCCGGATCAAAGTGGCTGAGATCAGTGCCATGCTTCACAGGCAATTCAATTTTTCGTTCTTTGCCTTTAAAATAGACATTCAGTTTTTTCACTTGCTTTGATTTTGGCTCAACCAACAAATCATCAAAAGTTCCCCATTTTGAAATCAACGCCTTCAGCTCTTTTCGGGTGATCGGCAAAACGGTGCCATGTCGAGGGTGAAAATTCATGGATATTTTTTGATCAATCACTTCAAAATGGCGCAAATCCGAACTCTTCGTAAATTGGTAGCCTCCTTTCTTATACAAATCATACATCAAAATCCACTCATCGGAATTATTCAGTTTAAATATGCCTGATCCTTCCACGTTATATTTCGATGCATCCACACGATCGGGGCTCACCAACTGATAGCCTTCGGTTAGATGTTTTGAAATAGCGAGTTTGATGCCCGGATTACCGTCTTCAGCTTTGTGAAACAGGCAAAACTTTCCATTGTATGGAATGATATCCGCATCAATACAAGCTTTGGTATTGCTATCTTCAGGTGGGAAATATAGTTGCTTAGGTGTGGTTTCCAACCCAGTAAAATCCTTGTTAGCATAGGCATAATAGATCTTGTCCGGATCATCATCCTGCTTCATCGAAAAATAGATCATGTATTCACCAACGGTATTGTCATAGATGGTTTGTGGCGCCCACACCCGGTTGACATTGCCAAACTGATCCGGGAATGTTTTGGGAATATTGACAATACTGGTTTCCCAATGAATCAGATCATTAGATTTCATCAGCACCATGGCGTAGTTGTGCCATCCCTGGTCAGTCACATACAAATCAGTCGCCACCATGTAATAGGATTTGCCATCTTCGCCACGAAACAAATGCGGATCGCGCACACCGCCAGACGAACTGATCTTTTTAGAATCGAGAATCGGCTGATTGTTATTGAGCGCCCGGTAATGATAGCCATCCTCACTCACCGCGAAGTGAATGGATTCCTGGCCTGGGCCGTTTCCAGTAAAATAGGTAAAAACATAGCCGGCAAGTTCATCATCTTTTGATTTTTCCGATTGGCAGGAACTGAAAAAAATGGCAACAATAAGCAAAATCCAGAATTTCTTGAAAAGAAATTGAAATTTAGAAGTTTGCCAGACACGACAAACAACTGAATGAAAAGTGATTAAATTCATCGATCGTTAATTAGTATTAAGTAGTCGTCGTAATATTTAGCTATCAAAGAAAGAAAAAATTCGCCGAACTGTAAACCGGCATTTGCTTTTTCAAATAACTGAAGCCGATCCCAAGCTTGCTTCAATTCACATTAAATTTCCCTGGAACAACCGAATTACAGAAAGGATAACCGATTCACAATAAATGACTATTCAATAACTTTATACACGCGAACATAGTCGACTACATATGAAATTGGGAACTTCGCATCCATTGGAGTGCCACCATTTGCGCCGATTGCCAAATTCAACAAAATGTAAAATTTCTGATTCGAAACGAATGGATTGAAGTCATCTGGATTATTTGTTTTGTCCAATTCAATCGTATTGACCAGTTCATGATCAATAAAAATCCGAATTACTTTTTTGTCCCATTTCATTCCCCAAACATGAAACTTTCTAACCCAGCCTGGATCCTCTTTCAGAAAATCAGCCAATGGGATTTTTTGGGAATCCCAGGCGCCATGGTTATCCTCTTCAGATCCCCAGCAAGCATTCGCTAAAATTGTTGGAGTGCCATCGATCCGGTAGAATTCCATTACATCGATTTCACCACAATTGGGCCAATGCGATTTTGTCCCCAACAACCAAATGGCAGGCCATGCGCCACTTGTTGTGTCAATCCGTGCACGAATTTCATAATAGCCGGGGCCGATCCATTCCTGCAAACCTTTCGTGACCAAAGACGACGAGCTGTAATTTGCATACTTCCTATTCGTCCGCCAATCGCTACTTTGTGGATAATAATATGGATTGTCACTTCGCTCCCGTTTACCCTCAATTATCAATTTGCCATCTTTACAATAGGCATTTTGTGGTTGGTACCATTGCAACTCCCTGTTACGAACAAAACCGTTTTCATAGCCCCAATTATCCCGATCCGGCTTGCCGTCTTTGTTGAACTCATCATGCCAAACAAGTTTCATCCCGGGAATCCTGGGAATTCCATCATCTTTCACATTGCTGACAGCTCCTGTCGAATTACCACATTCGGAATGAAGTGCGAAGAATATCAACAAAATGGTCATCATCGTTATGCATACAACTCTCTGGTATTAAGCAAATTTTTTCATCGTTCGTTTATTTTTTCAACTTCGTCGCTAGACACGATTAGCGGTTCGAGAATATCTTTTAAGGCACTGTACAAAGATGCTCATAGTGATCGAAATCGCTTAGAATAAATCCAATAAATGCAATCAGAAAATCCACATCCGCAGATTTTTCGCCAATCAGCCGGTCGAACAAAGGTACACTACGCCCGATCAAAAATGACGAATACTGGGTGAAATTGGGCAAAGGAATGGAATATGATTAGGTCAAACCGATCACATTTTTTACAATTCATCATCAACCAGAGACTTTATTTTTATGAGTACGATGTTCTTTTTTACGCTTTTGCTGACTATTGCAAGAGCTGGAATCGGGATAACCTTGGGAATCTTACTCAAAAATCATTTTGAGACACTTTTATCGTTGATCATCCGCAAACCGGTCCCCAATGAACTGATTGAAAAAACGCAGCATGAATCGACCATCCGCGCCATCAAATGGGTGGGTAACTTTTTCATCATACTGGGAATTGGAATTGCCCTGATGGGAATAGCTTCCATGGGTATGACATCCAGAATACCAACGCATAATTTCAACTTTTAGATTTCGAAGCTGTCCAACCAAAAATCATTCAAACTTTGCCTCTGTCAGCAAAGTGGAAAGTTGACCTTTTTCTAGTCTCATAAACCAGTGTGATTTTACTGGACTGAATTCACTACTCCATTACAACTTTCTTCAACGAAAATTTTAATCGAAAGAATTCCCCGGGGATCGTTGGTTTCACGAAATTCTTTTATTGAACATTTTTCCTAAAAAGAAAGGGCTACCCCGCAGGATAGCCCTAATCTAAATCTAAACTTAATTGAGTAGTAAGTATTATTCAGTTTTCAACACTTTAACAACTTTATCAGCACCATCAGCCTGTACTTTTATCAAGTAAACTCCGGCAGTTGGCACGTTGACATTTTCAATGGTCGATTTTACAACTCGCTGCAAAACAACCTGTCCATACAGGTTATAAACAGTAATCATTCCTTTTTTCACTCCGTCAAATGCTACATGGAATGTTCCGGATGTTACCGTTGGATAAACCTTGAACAATGAAGCTTCCAGATTATTTACAGCGGTATTTGTGTCAACAGTGATATTTACCGTGTAGGTCATTGTTGCTGTTCCATCTCCTGAAGTAACCGTAACCGTTGCGGCTCCGCTACCTGAAGAAACGTCAACATCACCAGTACCATCAAGGCTTGCACTGGCATCACTGGCCATTGCGCTAACATTTACGCTTGTGGTTCCTTTCGGCACAACAACATCGTATGAAGTCGTCGAAGCATCAAAACCATCCACTGTCAGACCGTCTACCTGAAGATCGAACAAGGAAGCGTCTGATGATACCTCATATAGTTCATAATTGTCAATAAAGCAGGTATCCGTTATCGCAGGGGTAGCATCGGAACAAGAATTAAAATAAATACCGTGTTCAGTCACTGTTGCACTTGTAGTGAATGTCGTATCAAACTGAACCCAACCGTTCGTATTCGGAAGATTAAAAAGAAGGCTGTTATCACCATCGACTCCTTCAACCTGGAACTGGAAGTAGGTATCGGGCGAAGCCTGTGAATTAATCATTGCACGAAGTCGGTAAGTTGTATTTGGTTTTAAGGCATTACCATTATCAGCATTCAACGACCGGTCAATCGAACCGCCATCAGGATAACAAGTGCCACGAATATAGGCGCTACCAATGCCACAATATGCTTCAGTAACAGTAATTCCGGTTGGTCCCCAGCCGCCAAATCCACCATTTGCTAATGTGCCTGCACTAAATTCCGGATCTTCAATCATATTTCCTGAATCGAACAGTGGGCTAAAACAGTTAGGATCGTTAACCTTAATATAAACGGTGTAGGTTTTAGTAACCGTTCCGTCAACTGAAGTTACTTCAATATTAGCAGTTGCTTCACCACCTGAAACATCAACAGCTCCATCTCCGGTTACAGTTGCACTTGGCACCAGCGGTGTAGCTGCTAAATTAACTGTTGTTGTTCCCTCGGGAACCTCTACCGCATAATTGGTTGTGCTATTATTAAATTCAGGCAGAAGTGTTCCTGTGTCTGTCGTCAATGCTGACAATCTTGCATCTGAATTCATTCCACCAAGGTAGCTTTGAGCATGGTCTTTAATAGTAGTGGAATCCAACGCTCCATTGTAAATATTGAACTCATCGATGGTTCCCATCCATGTTGGGTCAGCGTCATAACCACCCCGACACAACCATGCATTTGCATTACTCAGGTTAGCTATTGAATTACCTCCCGACACTTCAGCTTCTCCTGCAAGGGCGCCATCAATATACCATTTAATGCTACTGTTAGTGAGTACACTAACAACATGATGTTTGGCGCCCACACTTACAGGATCACCAGTAAACCCCTGCTCTACTGTCCATGGCTGACTGACATTTCCACAAGAAATGGCAGTTCGGCTTTCTGTCCTACGATCAGGTGTTAAGAAA
>DATFMO010000604.1:0-9532 GCA_035266925.1 Sunxiuqinia sp.
AAGACAGGCTCAACAAAAAAGGTACTATCTTTTGAAGAAAAAAAATCGAAAAAAATTATTTGAAGAAGAAAAGGGACAGGAAGAGGGAGTCGGAAAGTCCACCTTTTTTGACCTCCGTTTTTAGGAAAGCGATGGCCGACGTGATTTGATTTTTTACCGTGGATTCCGAGATGCCCAGGTAAGTTGCAATTTCAGCAATATCCAATCCTTCTTTTCGGCTCAGCAAAAAGATCTCCTGGCGTTTGGCCGGCAACAGCTCAATCAGGCGATCCACCCGTTTCATCACGGATTCGTAATCCAATTCACCAGCATCCGAATGACTTTCGAACAAATATTCCTGGGCTATCAGTTGTTTGTGTTTTTCCTGTACCTGTTTCTTGTTGAAGTAGTTGCGAATATTGTTCAGGGCAATTTTGTAGAGATAAGATTTAAAGGCTTCCTCGGACCGGATCTCCTTTTTGTGTTTCCACAGCTTCAGAAAAACATCCTGAACGATTTCTTCTGATTCTTCTTTGACATTTAGGTATTTCTGTACAAAATAAAAAAGCTTCCCACTGTATTGTTGGAACAAGAAATCAAAAGCAGCGGAATCCCCGCCCCTTAGTTTTCGAATCCATTCCAATTCCCTATTTGCTTTTAAGTTTGTCAAGACCGAGCCTCATGTAAAATTTGTTCAAAATTAACCACCAATTCGGTAAGATTTGCCTTTTCAGCAAGAAAAATAGAAATGCTTCCCGATAGAAGCTCGCCCCTGTTTTAAAAATCCGTTTCAAGAAGAAGTTAAATTTTAGCTATCCAAAAAAGATTTCACGATTCATTTTTACCCACTTTTCCATAGGTCAATAGTTGAAATTTAGCACCAGAAAACCTTTCTGACAATTTAATTAATCACAACTGGCAAGGCAACTTTTGCCAATTACAGACTGTTTTTTCTTATCAACCAGTTTAGATGGTTTTCAATAATACTTGAAAAGAATACCATGGGTGAATATGGCAATAAAAATACCGATGCTATTTCCCCTCCACAAAATTGAAAACATTTTCATGTACAGGGTTCGGATTCTGAATGGTATCTGCTGAGACATTCTTCAAAATCACATTCATCACCGGAAGCTCCTTTTGCCCCTTTATTTGAGAAACGTACGCAACATTCGTCGCCTTTACATTCGTCAAATAAATGTTCTTGATGGGCGTCAGTTTACGTTCAACGGTAGGCACCAAATCTTTCCACTGGTACAATACATCGGTTTCTATTCCCAGTATGCCATCTTCCACTTTCCCAGCAGTTATATTACTCATATAAATCCCGTCCACATATCCACCCCGGCGCTCATTGGTTTTGATAAAGAGCAGGTTAAACATGTGGGCACCGTCTAACACCTGACAGCTGTCAATAAATACTTTTTCTACACCTCCCGAAAGTTCGCTTCCAATAGCCACCAACTGATGTCCATTTTTAACAGTAACGTGTTTAATGACAATGTTTTTTGATGGTGCATTTAACCGCCAGCCATCCTGGTTTCGGCCCGATTTAATCGCAATGGCATCATCGCCTTGATCAAAAGTGCAATTTTCAATCAGCACATTTTGACTCATCTCCGGATCGACGCCATCGTTGTTGTGTCCGTGCGCATATACATGTAAATTCCGGAGCACCAAATCTTTGGAATGATACAAATGGATGGTCCAGAACGGACTGTTGGAAATGGAAATACCGTCCATCAAGACATTTTCACAGCGATTGAACTGAATAAATTGTGGGCGGAAGTGGGCGCTATCGTTGACCATTTGTCGGTCTTCCACGGGAACATTAGTTGCAGCCAGATTGTACAGGCGCTTCAGGCTGTTCATGTGAGCAGGAGGCCTTGTAAACCATACTTTCCATGTATCCATTTTGGCTTTCAGTTTCCCCTCTCCGGTGATGGCCACATTCTGACATTGATACGCATAAACCAAAGGTGAATAATTCATGCACTCCATCCCCTCCCAGCTGGAGTGAACTGGTGGCAAATAATCGTCTGGATTGCCCGAAAAGAGCAAAACGGCACCTTTATCCAAATGCAAATTGACATTGCTTTTCAGGTGGATATTCCCGGTCAGCCATTCACCTTGAGGGATGACAATCGTTCCGCCACCTGCCTGATTGGCTTTGTCAATGGCTATTTTGATGGCTTCTGAATTCTTTTGCTGGTCACCTTGCACGGCCCCAAAACCTGTGATCGAAAACTTTGGACAAGTGCTGAAATCAGGGACATTGACGACAGGCATTTCAAAAGGCGCCTGAACTTTTAGTCCGTTTAATTTTAACTCACCCTTTTTTTGCGAACAGGAAAAGAAAATGAGTGCAAGAATTGATGTAAGTAGTAATGCTTTTTTCACCAATTGTTTAGTTTAGTTAATTCGATATTTATGTACAAAAAACGATTCGCAAGATAACGCATTTCTCTTTCCAGAGCAATCGCCTTGCCCAATTGTCCTCGGAAACCATGGAAAATAAAATTCTAAAGTGTGAAACACTCACACCATTTGCAGAGACACCTAAACTTCAATTCGGAATAAAAAATGCAGGAAATTCGCATTTCCTGCATTTCAATTCATGGGATTGATTATTAGTATCCCGGATTTTGCAACGTTGCTTTTTCATCAGCAGTTAAAGGCCGCCCATCTTTATAGACTCCATCCAGAAATGTTTGCGGAATTGGTCGAAGAATGTGATAATCCTTGATATTTGGAGCTGCATCAGGGTTATAAGCCCTTACTCTTGCCACCAATGTTTTGGTTCGGCTCAAATCTTCCCAGCGGAGCCACTCTCCACAAAGTTCTCTGGTACGTTCGTCCAAAACCAGGCACAACATTCTGTCATATTCACTTGAATACCCCAATTTGGAAATTACCGCTTCATCTTCTACCGGTAGTTCCGAAATGCTATTGATAGTCAAATCTGTAGCAGCTGTTGTTTCAGGGATATTATTAGACTCATAATATGAATTTTCGTGCATATAAGAATTGTCACTCTGAGGCTGAGAATAATCTGAAGTAGGATAAGACTCAGCACCGTCCACGTAGTACGAGCGGTCCTCGCCTTCTTTATATGCGCCTCGGTTACGAACTGTATTAATGTACGGCAAGGCATCGGAATAAGAACCTGAGCCTAAAGCCGCCAACCGTATTTTTGCTTCGGCAGCCATCAAATACGTTTCGGCAGAGCGCGCTAAAATTTCATCACGCATTCCCCTATTATCATTGATGGATGTCCTGTCGGCTTCAAAATGCTTTGACAATGAAGGGAATCTTGGGTTTTTCAAAAGGCCAACACCATCTGTGGCATGCGCCACATATACGCTAGGAATTGTTTTCCCTGTTTGACTATATAAAATATCAGGATTGTTGTTATTTATCGTTTTGGCAAATCTATTGTCACCGGCGGAGTTGATAATATACTCAATACCCAGATCTACCCCCGGCGTGTACGTAATCCCATCATAATCACCACCTTTATTAACCCGGTGTTTGGTCCTGAAGGTTTTCCAGAAACGGGAATCTTTTACATGATCAAAGTCATCATATACAAAGTATGTAGGAGCCAAACGACTATATGGGCGCATTCCCGTAAGGTCACGTTTCATCATTGGCAGATCATCGTAACGAGCGGTATAAAATATATGACTCCGGTTTGAGGTTATGAGCACAGGGTCACGACTAAATGATGCCGATAAAATTAGTTCCGGCAGGAATTCATTTGGTCCATCAGGTTCAGTATAATCCCAAAGCTCTTGATAATTGTTAGCGAGTGGATGATGAGCAATCACTTCATCAGACAGTTTCACAACCTGCTGTAGATCGCTACTCTTTGTGTCCGAATTCCAGGAATCATTTATTTCACTCGCACGTGTTAAATAGGCTTTTGCCAGAAAATGGGCAGCAGCATCCTTACTGATTTTATCAGGGGATGATACATTATTGTCCAACAAGTTATACGCCTGGGTAAAATCATCGATTACCTGTTGCAACACTTCTTTAGGCGTTGCCCGTGTAAATTCAAGTTCAACGGTAGTACTTGGTGTCAATTTTAAAGGAACACCACCATATTGCCGCACCAATTTTAAATAGTTAAAGGCACGAAGAAAATACCCTTCACCCAAAGCCGTCTTTTTGATTGCATCATTTGTAGATTCAATATTGGTTGCCGATTCGATTAATTGGTTGGCCATTCCAATACCAATGTAATCGTTATCCCAAGGTTCCTGAGCTGTTGTCCTAATCGTTGTTATGATTGAACCAAACCGGCTATCATAATTGTTCCATGCACTGTTTGTATCATCACCTCCGACATGAAACTCATCGGTACCATAATTAGTGGTACCAAATTGATACTCTGAATCAAATGGCGATGACAAAACCCGATAATAAGTACCTACAGCTAATTCCTGAATGCCTTCTTCGGTGTTATAAAATGAAAAGTCCCTTTCGGTTTCCAGCTTTTCATCCAGAATTTTTGTGGAACAAGATGTTATACCAACCATTAACACGAAAAGTGATAAAAGATGGGTATAGATTTTTATATGTTTTTTCATAAATTTCATTTTCTTATGTTTTACAGTTATTAGAATTGTGCATTAAGACCCATTACAAAACCTCTGTTTGAGGCATGATCTCTTACATCCAGGTCAAGCCATGAAATATTGTTAAAAACAAAACCCGGGTTTGATGCCTGAACATAAAACCGTAAATTGGAAATCCCAAGCTTACTGGTGACCTGCTTCGGTAAATTATAACCTAAAGAAATATTTCGGATCTTCAAAAAGGAACCATTCTTATAACCCAACGATGCATAATATTGATCACCATAACCAGCAGAATAGATTGGTTTTTGATAATCAGAGTTTGTATTATCCGGAGTCCAATAATTCACCTTTCTTTGATTGTAGCGCCCAACAAGGCCTTCACCGCCAGTATCATAAATATAATCCATACGGCCATATAAAAAAATTGATAACTCAAAGCTCTTGTAGTCAAAGGTATTCGTTAAGCCCACGATATATTTGGGGATCGTACTACCTAGAATTACACGGTCGTTATTAGCATCAATCTTATAATCACCGTTCTGGTCTACAGGCCTCACATTACCTGCTGTAAACGTATGGCCATTGGCATTGAATTTTTGCATTTCTGCAGCGTCAGATTCCTGCCAGATTCCCGCGGCTTGATAGTCATAAACTACACTTTGGGACTCTCCAATAAACCATCCATTATCCAAATCGTCTTCTTTACCATTTGCTAAAGAAACAATTTTATTGTTCTGGTATGAACCGTTAAAAGTTGTAGTCCAGCTAAAATCACGCCTTTTGATGTTGAGCGTATTCACAGTCAAATCAATACCGTTGGATTTTGTTTCTCCAATATTAGCAAATGTATTATAGAAGCCTGTAACCGTAGGAATAGACTTTTGAAGCAATAAATCAGTAGTATGAGAAGTGTAGGTATCTATACTCCCGTAAATTCTCGATTTTAATATTGAGAAATCAAGACCGACGTTATATTGTGTCGTTCTTTCCCATCCCAAATCCTGATTAGCCATTGTTGAAACATTTTGTTGACCGGCTGTTGAGGTACTTCCAAATGGATAGAACAAGGCTTCCAACTTTCCTTTCGTTGAATAAGGATCAATCGCAGCATTACCGGTGACCCCAATACCAAAACGCAGTTTTAATTGATTCACCCAGCTCACATTGCTCATAAAATCCTCCTGATCCATACGCCATCCCAACGCAGCACTTGGGAAAAATGACCATTTATGACCAGACGCCAATTGGGATGCTCCATCGTAACGTCCGGAGATCGTTAACAAGTATTTGTCAGTATAACTGTAATTTAAGCGTGCCATGTAAGATAATAATGACTGTTTGGTGATTCCTGAGCTCCAACTTTTAAGGGAACTGACAGACCCCAAAGCATTCCATTTTTGACTTGCAAATGGGATATTATCGGCAGACATTAAACTGGATTCGGTTTTAAATTGTGTTTGACTCTGGAGTAATGTCAAACCAACATCGTGTTTCCCGAAGTTTCTGTCATAGTACAACAGGTTGTCAAGCGTATATGAAACGCGTTGTCTTTTATCTAATGAAGCATAGGCAGATCCATTTCTAATTACAGAATTGCCATCGACATAGATACCATCTCGCCAGGTTTCGATATCCGGCCCAAAATTGGTGCGAAATCTTGCCCCTTTCAACACAGGTATTAAGGCACCAAAATCTAGTTGCCCATAAAAACTACCAAAAGCACGCAATGTAACCCGCTGATCCTGTGTATATTTGTCTTCATCAATGATTGTCTTAACAGCAATATCACCCCCTGGATATAACACCCGGCTGCCATCAGCATCATAAGGCACCGCATACTCAAAAATGGTCCGTGCACTTTCATACAATCCACTTCTAACCGATACTCCAACGTTACCTGCAGTAGATTGTCCATATTCCTGGATACTATAAGAGCTATTCAGTTTTCCACCAAATGAGAACCATTTTGTTGGTGTAATATCGACACTTACATTCGCACTATAACGTTTATAACCTTGCCCTTTTACCACTCCTTTGTTGTCTGTGTATCCAAAAGAACCGTATGCTTTCATCTGATCTGTTCCACCGCTTGCACTCAGCGTGTTTTGTGTAGTGATGCCCGTCCGGGTCACAAAATCAGTCCAAATCGTAGTTGTTAATTTCGATGGATCCCAGGTACCGCCAGCCCAGCCTTTTTCGATATTGGCCCAAGCCGCGTCATCACCAGAAAAAATTAAAGCATCATTTGCCTCTGTAGGTTGGTCACCTCTTGGATAAACGCCCGGAGAAAGAGGATCGTAATATTTTGCCCAACGACGGTATTCAACATACTCGCCGGCATTAAACAACGGCGCAAATTCATGAATCTTATCAATTGATAACGACGTGTCGAAATTCAGCGAAAACTTTCCAGACTTCCCTTTTTTGGTCGTAATAAGGACAACACCGTTAGCACCACGAGAACCATAAATGGCTGTTGCCGACGCGTCTTTCAAAATATCGATAGACTCGATGTCGCTTGGGTTCAGATTATCAATTCCGCCAAGGGTTACTTTGTTGTCATCGTTACCAGCTGCATCAACCGTTCCGGTTACCAAAGGAATACCATCAACCACATACAGTGGTGAATTTGATGCCGTGAGCGAGCGTACACCGCGAATGGTAATATTACCAATTGTTCCGGGACGTTCATTTGAAGTAATGTCAACCCCGGCTGCTTTTCCCTGCATAGCTTCAACGGCATTGTTCACGGGACGTGAATTAAGTTCTTCCGAACTCACACTCGTGAGAGCCCCCGTTACATCCGACTTTTTCTGAACACCATATCCAACGGCAACAACTTCCTGGAGACCGATCGTTTCCTCCTTCAGGACAACATCAATGGTTGTCCGCCCATTTAATGTGATTTCCTGCGTTTTCATCCCAACAAAAGAGAATACCAATGTGGCGTTAGGGGCAACACCTTTCAGTACATAATTTCCGTTGTAATCGGTAATGGTTCCTGTTGCTGTCCCTTTTAACGCAACCGTAACGCCGGGAATCGCTTCCCCCTGACCATTGGTTACACTCCCTGAAACAGTTATTTCCTGGTTTTGTATAAAAGTTGATTTCGCCCCTCCTTTCGCCGAGATCACCACGTTGCTGCCAATGTACCGATACGTATAACCGTTACCTAACAACTTATCCAACACATCTTCAATGGTGCTGTTCTGAAAATCAACCGTGTACTTCTTCTTGAGATCCAATTGGTCATTCTTGAAAAAGAAGCCAATGTTGTTGTTCGATTCAATCTGTTGAAAGATTTCGATGATTGTCGATTCTTTGACCTGAAGATTAATCTTGGCTGTCTGACTGTAGCCGTCATAAGCCATCGACATCATAGAGAAAAGCAACAAACTAAGTGTCAATTTCATAACGCGTAGAATTTTTTTGTGTCGGTGCCACGCCAGGCACAGACCCAATCGATTTTTTTTCATAAATTTGCAAGTTAAGTTCAACAATAACTGTTTACCAGACAGTTTTTATTTAAAATGAAAGTGCATCCTGACCGATGCACTTTTTTTATTTGCTCAAATAAATTGTCGTTACATTGTTTTGTTCTTTCATTTGATAATTGATTCCCGTTGTTAATTTGAACATGTCCAGCATTTGTTTTACGGTTGATGGCCGGCGAATCACGCTGGTATAGTTTTCGCTTTTTAGGTTAGCATCGTTAATGATAATGATGACTCCATACCATTTTTCAATTTCATGGCAGATCTCAGCCAGTGGCTTGTCGATAAAAACGAATTTATTTTCCTTCCATCCTGTGACCACGGTCGGATCAAGCTGTTCTATTTTATAGGTATGATTTCGCTGGTTGTAACTGAATGTTTGGTTGACATCCAACGCCTTAATTGCTTCATTCTGACTATTTAGCACCGCGATTTTCCCATTAAACAAAGTTGTTCTAAAATAGTCATCCTCCGGGTAGGCCGAAATATTGAAGCTTGTACCCAAATCCCTGATTTTGATTTTCCCCAGGTCAATAATAAATTTCCGGTGTTCGTTGTGTTTGATCTCGAAATAGGCTTCACCTGAAAGTTTGGCAACAACTTTGTTTTTCTGTTCATTGAGGGAAATCGTGGAATTGGCATTTAACCAAATTTTAGAACCGTCATCAAGCAAAACACTTGATACGCTTCCGTTTTCAGCATGAAATTGTTTTATCGTCCCTAAAGAATGACTGGTCAAAAAATTCAAATAAAATCCAGCAGCCAATGCAACAATAAATATGGCTGCATATTTTATCCACGACAAATTAGGAATCCGTGTTGAAGTTGATTCTTGGGAATTAGCTGTCGCCCAAAATTTCTGAAACTGTTCCCTTTTATATTCAGAAGGAGTTGTGATTTTAGTGAGGCGATTGACATCCCACAACTCTCTGTAACGGATGAATTCTTTTCGTTTATTTTCATCCTTTTGAAGTTCTTCATAAAACACATCCTTCTCCCGTTCAGAAGCTCTACCTTGCAGTATTTTATGAAAAAGTGAATTATCCATGTTCTGTTGTTTTACAACTAAACACGGGAAACGATGAATACCCTATCAAAAAATGACTTTTTAGTAGAAAAAATTTGTAACAACATAAAATACAAACAGATAATCTTTTAATTCAAGCCGTAAAAATTTTAGTGCTTTGCTCATTCTAGCTTCAACCGTTTTTTCGCTGATCTCCAACTTTTCTGCAATCTCCCGGTATTTTTGCTCTTCGAACCGGCTCATTTTAAACACCGTCTTCAAATCGTCGGGCAGTGCTCCAATCGCTTGATCAACTTTCTTTTTCAACTCATCAAACTCCAGGAAATGATCCCCAATCCGGTTCAATGACTCAATAGCATACTCGTATTCGCGGTATTTCGTTTGATCGATATGCTTCCAAACGGCGCGCTGATCTCGTAAATGATTCAAGCATAAATTTTTTGTAA
>DATFMO010000605.1:0-7880 GCA_035266925.1 Sunxiuqinia sp.
AATGCCTGCCATTATCCTGCTTGATTTAAAACTTCCCAAGATTGACGGGTTTGAGGTTTTACAGCGAATCAGGACAAGTGATTTATCCAAATTTCTGCCTGTGGTCATTCTTACATCTTCCAAGGAAGAACAGGACATTATCAATGGGTATAGTTTGGGCGTAAATAGCTATGTACGTAAGCCGGTTGATTTCAACCAATTTGCTGAAGCGGTTAGCAACTTGGGTTTATACTGGTTATTGCTTAATGAAACACCACCAATAATAAATTCGAATAGAAGTGATGAAGAAAAAGATACGGACATTGGTCGTTGAAGATTCGGAAGATGATGCTCTTCTAATATTGCACCAAATTAAGAAAGCAGGATATGAGGTTGCTTATGAACGTGTTGAAACTTCCAGGGAAATGGAGGTCGCTCTTGAAAAAGAAAAATGGGACATAGTCCTTTCAGATTATGCAATGCCCCATTTCAATGGATTAGAAGCTTTATCACTATTAAAAGAAGCCGGTATTGATATCCCATTTATTGTAATATCAGGTACAATTGGAGAGGAAACTGCTGTAAAAGCCATGAGGGCGGGGGCCAATGACTATTTAATGAAGGGCAAGTTAAAAAGATTGGTTCCTGCAATCGAACGAGAGTTACGTGAAGCAGATAGCCGGGCAGAGCGCACGCTTCTTGAACAAAAGCAAAAACAGGCTGAAGAAAAATTAAAAATACTATCCCTTGCCGTTGAGCAAAGCCCGGCATCTATTGTAATTACTGATACCGATGGGAAAATAGACTATGTCAATTCTAAATTTATAGCGGTAACAGGTTATGAGTATCATGAAGCGCACGGTAAAGACCTGAACTTTTTGCGATCGAATGAAGTGTCAACGGACTACTTCGATGAAATGTGGCACGCGGTCACTTCGGGAAAGGAGTGGATCGGTGAGCTGTATAATAAAACGAAAAATGGCAGACGATTCTGGGAACTTGCTTCAATTTCTCCAATAATAGATGAAGCCGGTAATATTACTCATTTTTTAGCAGTTAAGGAAGATATTACTAAAATCAAGGAAACAGAAAAAGAACTGATCGAAGCCAAAGAAAAAGCAGAGGAGAGCAATCGCCTGAAAACAGAGTTTCTGCATAATATGTCGCATGAGATTCGGACACCAATCAATGGGATTATGGGTTTTTCGGTGTTGTTGAGAGATATGGATTTATCAAAGGAAAAGCAAAAACGCCACATTGAGTTCATCATCGATTGTAGCAACCAATTGCTGCGGATTATAAGTGATATTCTGGAGATTTCGCAGTTAGAAACCAAACAGGTAAAAGCTCGCCAGGAAAAAGTGTGTTTGAATGAGCTATTAGTGAGCTTATTTCCAATTTTCGAATTGAAGGCCAAAGAAAAAAATATTGCTTTTTCCTTTGAGAAAAGCCTTTCTGACAGGGAGAGCACAATGATTTCCGATCCTGTAAAAATCAACAAAATAGTCAGTAATCTTCTGGAAAACGCCGTAAAATTTACACAGTCTGGTTCCGTTGAAATTGGATACAATTTACGATCATCGTTGGTCGAGATTTATGTGAAAGATACCGGAATTGGAATAAACCCAGAAAAACAGAAAGCTATTTTTGATCGATTTTCACAGGAAGATGAAGGGTTGTCGAGGCTGTATGGTGGACTGGGATTGGGATTGGCAATTGCCAGAGAAAATGCCGAATTACTTGGCGGGAAGGTTCGTTTGGAGTCTGAAAAAGGGAAGGGGGCAACATTTTATCTCACCATCCCTTATGTACCCTTTCATTCAAGTCAAGTCATCGAAGGATTAAATCATGATCTGTGAAATTCGTTATCAAAAATTCATATAAAAGCTATCCTGTCCAATCTGAAAAATGAATGCAATCGTTTTTATTTTTTGGAAAATTAAATGAACATTTTTTCTTGCTAAAAAATGTCATTGTTTATTGGCAGTTAATTGCGCAAGTGCCATATTTGCAGCCTCAAACGATTGTGTTTGAAAATGTTCGAAAATTTATTCGAAAAGAGCTGAAGAAATAAACCAAAAAACATCTGAATGTCCGAAATAGAAAAATGCCGGGATTGTTAATAATGATGCCGTTTTTTGTCGAAATATAAGTGAACAAAAATCGACAAAAAAAGTTTCATTAGCGAACCAAAACACATGCATTCCGATTGGCCAATTTAAGGGTGGAAGAATCGATTTTTTTCTTCATCTTTGAAGGTTGATATACGCTTTGATAATGAGCATTTTATAAATTTGGAAGACTGTAACAAAATAACATAGATAATGAATAATAGAATTAAAGAACTAACCGAGAATATCTATAATGACGGTGTTGCCAAAGCCCGCGAAGAGGCTGACCGCATTTTAAAAGAAGCCAATAAAAAGGCTGAAAAAATTACGTCGGATGCTCAGGCTAAAGCAGATGCAATCGTATCGGATGCAAAAAGCGAATCGGAAAAAATCAATGCTTCTTTAAAATCGGACCTGCAATCGACCAAAACACAGGTGATTGAAATTGCCAAACAGGAAGTGAGCAACCTGATTACCGCCGAAACGTCAAAAGCAATGGCTGGTAAAGTTGTTGACAATGAAAAATTCCTAAAGGAAATGATCCTGGAAATTCTGAAGAACTGGAATTCGGCCAATGGAGCAGTAGAGCATATTGAAGTACTGGTTCCTGAGAAAATGGCCAACAAGCTGGAAAAACTGATCCAGTCAGAAGCCACAGAAATCATGGGATCAAAATTGACTGTAAAACCTGTACCTGCCGTTAAAAAAGGCTTTCAAATTGTCAACAATGAAGTGGGCTTCAAAATTTCGTTTACCGACGAAGACTTCGAAATTTTCTTTGCCTCATTGATGAAACCAAAAATCAGGGAATACCTTTTCAATTCATAAATTATGAATTTGTACTACAGTTTTATTACCGAATTACCTGATTTAGAATTTGATCCGGACGCTAAGTTTGACTTGCCCGACCAGTTCTTGGCCCATCACAGGGACAAACTACAGCCAGAAGATTTGGAACTTGTGCGTTTGTTGTGGTATCAAAAATTTCATGATAAAGTGGTTGAATTCCTGATTGGAGAACTGGAATCGGATGAACCACTTTTACGATTTGATCTATCTGTTTTTCAGTCTGAAGCTGAAGATTTCCACAAACTTCCCAATTATTTGCAAAATCTGGTAATATGGAGTGAAAGCCAGCAAGAACAGTCACCTCGAATGCAAGTGGCGCAGAAGCTGCAAACGCTTTACTTTGAACAGTTGCTCGGATCTGAAAATCAGTTTTTACAGCAATGGGCTGAAAAGGAACTTAACCTGGTTAATTTTCTGGCGGCCCGCCGTTGCGAAATCTTGTCAGTCGATAAAAACAAGCAGCTGATTCATGGGAATGAATACGTTGATTTGTTGCTCGAATATCCAACCGCTGAAAAGATTGTCCGCACAGAATTTTCGGTCGCTTCGCAGCTTGTTTCAATCCTTGAAAATAACAATTACCAGGAACGTGAGTTTGCGGTGGATAAAATTCGCTGGAACCTGATCGATGAGATCAACCGTTTCGAATATTTCACAGTAGATGTTGTGTTGGGATATTTCCAGCGATTGATGCTATTGGAGCGTTGGACGACGATTTTTCAGTCTGACAAAACCGTCAACCCGGTTGAAATCGCAAATAATTTGGTCAAAGAAAAATTAAGATAGCTTCCGGTTTTCCAATCGGAACAACGAAAAAATAATTCATTATGGAAGATAGTACAATAATAAGCAAAGGCAAGGTGACAGCAATTGTTGGTAACCTTGTTCAAGCCGTTGCTGATGGACCGCTGATCCAGAACGGAATTTGCTATTTCGTGCATGGCGATAAGCAAATTATGGGTGAGGTGATCAAAACAGCTGGCAACATCGCTTATGCACAGGTTTTTGAAACAACAGCCCGCTTTCGGTCAGGCATGGAGGTGATTTTCACCGGCAGTATGTTGGAGGTTAACCTGGGGCCGGGCATGCTAACCCGCAACTACGACGGTTTGCAGAACGACCTTGACAAAATGGATGGCGTGTTCCTGCAACCGGGAGTGCGGACGTTTCCCTTGGACCAAGAATCAAGCTGGGATTTTACGCCGCTGTCTAAAAAAGGAGACACGGTGAAAGCCGGCGATTGGTTGGGTGAAGTTCCCGAATATCACATTCAGCATAAAATCATGGTGCCTTTCAAGTTGGAAGGTGAATATGAATTGGACTGGGTCGCTGAAACAGGGGAGTACAAACTCACCGACACGATTGCCAAACTAAAAAATGGCAATGGCGAAAAGATTGAGGTGAACATGGTTCAAACGTGGCCTGTGAAAGTTCCCATTAAAGCATACAAAGAAAAACTGCGCCCCGGTAAATTATTTGAAACCGGTGTTCGCGTGATTGATACTATGAACCCAATTATGGAAGGTGGTACAGGTTTCATTCCCGGACCATTCGGTAGTGGAAAAACGGTACTTCAACACGGACTGGCAAAGCAAGCAGCCGCTGACGTGGTGATTGTGGCTGCCTGCGGTGAGCGTGCCAATGAGGTGGTGGAGATCTTTACTGAGTTCCCACACCTGGATGACCCGCGTACCGGTAAAAAATTAGTTGAACGGACCGTAATCATCGCCAACACATCAAACATGCCGGTAGCTGCTCGTGAAGCATCGGTTTACACAGCTATGACCATTGCTGAATACTATCGTTCTATGGGCTTGCGAACATTGCTATTGGCAGACTCTACATCGCGCTGGGCACACGCTCTTCGCGAGATGTCCAACCGGATGGAAGAGCTTCCCGGACCAGATGCTTTCCCGATGGACTTGTCGGCGATCATTGCCAGCTATTATTCACGCGCCGGTTTCACCATTCAGGAAAATGGCGAAAGTGGATCCATCACGTTTATCGGAACAGTGTCACCAGCAGGTGGTAACTTGTTGGAGCCGGTAACGGAATCTACCAAGAAAGTGGCCCGCTGTTTTTTCGCCTTGTCGCAAAACCGTGCCGACAGTAAACGTTACCCGGCGATTGACCCCATCGATAGTTATTCGAAATACCTGGAATACGATGAATACATCCAATTTGCCAAAGAAACGATTGGTGAAGACTGGATCGATAAAATCGATTTCGTAAAGAACTTCATGATTGGTGGTCAGGAAATTAGTGAGCAGATCAATATTTTGGGTGACGATGGTGTTCCGGTGGACTACCATGAAACCTTCTGGAAAGCAGAATTGATCGACTTTTCAATTCTTCAGCAGGACGCGTTTGATGATATTGATAGCAACACGCCACTCGACCGGCAGCGATACATGCTCGACAAAGTAATTAAAGTGGTGAAAACAGACTTTGGCTTTGACGACTTTAACAAGGTGCGCGACTTCTTCAAAAAAGTCATCAACTTGTTTAAACAGATGAATTACAGCGAATTCAATTCTGATAAATTCAAGTCGTACGAGCGTGAATTAGAAGAAATTACAAACCTCAAAACTGTAGAATCATGAAAGCTGGTGCATTTCAAAAAGTATATTGTCGATTAACAAATATTACCAAAGCGACCTGTACGCTCGAAGCCGAAGGGGTAGGGTACCAGGAGATGGCATTTGTACAGGGACGAGCAGCCCAGGTCGTGAAAATTGCCGGCAACAAAGTGACCCTGCAGGTTTTCGAAGGGACTGAAGGTTTGCGAAACGATGCTGAAATCGTGTTCACCGGCGAAACGCCAACCCTGCAAATTAGCGAACACATGAACGGTCGTTTCTTCGATGCGTTTGGAAAACCCATTGATGGACTGCCTGCTGTTGAAGGTAAAGAATACCCCATTGGCGGACCTTCTGTGAACCCGGTTCGCCGGAAGCAACCCAGCGAATTGATTGCCACCGGTATCGCCGGTATCGACTTGAACAACACGCTGGTTTCCGGTCAGAAAATTCCATTTTTTACCGATCCGGATCAACCATACAACCAGGTGCTGTCGCTGATCGCTTTACGTGCGAAAGTTGACAAAATCATCCTTGGTGGAATGGGATTGACCTACGATGATTACCTGTTCTTTAAAAATACTTTTGAACAGGGATATGGTGAATCCAAAATTATCGGGTTCATCAATACCACTGATAAATCGCCGGTTGAGCGATTGTTGATTCCGGACATGGCATTGACAACTGCTGAGCATTTTGCAGTTGAGAAAAACGAAAAAGTTCTTGTGCTGTTGACTGACATGACCCAATATGCTGATGCCTTGAGTATCGTATCCAATAGGATGGACCAGATTCCATCGAAAGACAGTATGCCTGGTTCGCTTTACAGTGACCTGGCAAAAATCTACGAGAAAGCGGTACAGTTCCCTGATGGTGGAAACATTACCATTTTGGCGGTAACCACGCTTTCTGGTGGTGATATTACGCACGCAATTCCGGATAACACTGGATACATCACCGAGGGACAGTTGTTCCTTCGTCGTTCGACTGACGTAAACAAGGTGATTATTGACCCATTCCGAAGCTTGTCACGACTCAAGCAATTGGTGATTGGAACGGTGACACGGGCTGACCATCCGCAAGTGATGAATGCTGCTATTCGTTTGTATGCTGATGCTGCCAATTCAAAAACCAAGCTGGAAAACGGGTTTGAACTGTCGGAATATGACCGCAGGGTGTTGAATTTCGCCGATGACTATTCCAGAAATATCCTGGCGATCGATGTCAACCTGGAAATGGAGCAAATGCTGGATGAGACCTGGAAGTTATTTTCGAAGCATATGACCCGCGACGAGGTTGGAATCAAACAGGAGTTTGTTGATCAGTACTGGAAATCGCAGGAAGTTGCCTAAACTGTTTCCTGTTTGTTTCAGAATTCGTTCTGAAATAAAGGAAAAAATTGAACTATGAAGCTACAGATCAAATACAATAAAACCGTCTTACGGGAATTCCAGAAAAAGCTCACCGTGCGGAAAAAGGCGCTTCCAACACTGAAAAACAAGGAAGCAGCTCTCCGGGCGATGGTGCTGGAAACGCGCCGCGAGCTGGATGAGGCGAACACTGATCGGAAGACTTTGGAAAAGGAAATGGTTCCCTGGCAGGCTTTGTGGAACGAGTTTGATTTTTCATTATTGAAAATCAAACGAATTGAAGTTTCGCAAAACAAAGTGGCTGGAATCATGATTCCACGGTTCAAGGAACTTGAGGTGGAAAAGCCTGAGTTTGCACTGACCGACAGGCCGGACTGGACAAGTGACGGTATTGCTGAAATGGAAAAATTATTAGCTGCAGTGGCCAAAATACAGGTGTTGAGCGAACGACTTCACTTGCTGGAAGATGCCCGTAAAAAAGCCACTCAGAAAGTGAACTTGTTTGAGAAAGTACAAATACCTGCGCTGGAGTCAGCCATTCGACAAATCAAGCGTTATTTAGAGGATGAAGACAATCTGTCAAAAGCATCACAGAAATTATTGAAAAATAAATTGGAAAGCGAGGTGGAGTCATGATTGTCCCGATGGAAAAATATTCGTTTGTCCTGTATCACAAAGCGTATACGAGTTTTTTGGATGAACTCCAGGAACTTGGCGTGGTGCATATTGATGTCAGCAGGAAAAAGGTGCATCCCGGTGAGGAAGAAGATTTGATTCACGAAGCTGAGCAGATCAACAAAACCTTTGAGTTGCTGAAACCTTATCAGCATGCGGAAAATGAAGCCACCGATACCGGATGGACGACGGAAGAGCTGAACCAGCAATCGTCCGGGTTGACCAAAAAGCTGGAAGCCGGGCGGCAAAAGCTGGCGGGTTTGCAGGAGGAGAAAAAGGAGCGGGAAGACTGGGGTGAATACTCCGTTGAATTATTA
>DATFMO010000606.1:0-3616 GCA_035266925.1 Sunxiuqinia sp.
ATCCGGATTGGCACCTTTGAGTATTTGCGAGGCGTCGTCCATGATCAAGAACCTGAAATCCTACAAAATCATCAAAGGTTATCGCGGGCAGGAAGGGGCAAGCCAGCGCAAGTTTGCCGAGATTATTGTCCGTTTGTCAAGCATGGTGAGGTTTGCGGTTGAGATCAAAGAGATGGACATCAATCCGTTGTTGGGAAAAGGCGATAAAATTTTGGCGGTGGATGCGAGGGTTCGAATTGAAAAGTGAACATGATTTCTAACTTTGATTTATTCCGGTACTTCTCTATCTTGTATCAAAATTCAAAACCTATGCACCAAATTATTGAAGATCGTGATGAACGCATGTGGGGCATGCTTTGTCATCTTTCCGCTTTAGCCGGACTGGTTCTCCCCGTTGCGGGAAATATCGTGGGGCCATTGCTTGTTTATCTCATTAAAAAGGAGGAATATAGTTTTGTCGAAGATCAAGGCAAAGAATCCCTGAATTTTCAGATTACCGTGACCATTCTGTTATTCGTTTCCAGTATCTTGATTGTCATTGGAATCGGCATCCTTCTATTGGCAGTAATCGGGATTGGAGCACTGGTGTTCACCATTATTGCTGCAGTCCGCGCGAATGAAGGCGAATTTTACCGCTATCCATGGTCGATTCGATTTCTGAAATAGGCGATATTGAAAATCAACTCGTAGAACAATCGGATAAAAAATACTTTCAATTGATGAAAAAGGCTGGATCAATTCCGGCTTTTCTTGTTTTTATTTACTTTTGCAGTTCGAAATTGAAAAAAGCAGATTACTATTTTTCGCATATGTAACTACGTAATAACATCCACTGTTGAAAACCAAATCGTTTGCCCCATCCTTAAAGGGAGCGAATTGATTTTCCTGCTCCCTTTAGGGACGGGGTAAACAGGGCGAATCCCTATCTGACGACAGGCAGGGAATCGCAATTTAGGCGACAATGTGGGAAATAAAAAAAGTAGATTATGGCTCAAAAACCTTCGATACCAAAAGGAACACGTGACTTTTCACCGGTGGAAATGGCACGCCGGAACTATATTTTTGATACCGTCAAGGAAATTTTTCAGCGTTATGGTTTTCAACCCATTGAAACACCTGCCATGGAAAATTTGTCGACCCTAATGGGAAAATACGGAGAAGAAGGGGACAAGCTGCTTTTTAAAATCCTGAATTCGGGGGATTTTATTTCGAAGGTGAACGATGCTGATCTGCAGGAAGGAAACAGCATCAAATTAACTAATCAAATTTCGGAGAAAGGCTTGCGTTATGATTTGACGGTGCCTTTTGCTCGTTTCGTGGTTCAACATCGCAACGAGATTTCATTTCCATTCAAACGTTACCAAATTCAGCCGGTGTGGCGTGCCGATCGACCGCAAAAAGGCCGTTACCGTGAGTTTTACCAGTGCGATGTAGATATGATTGGAAGCACATCGTTGCTGACCGAGCTGGAATTGGTGCAGATCATCAATGATGTTTTTACTGCTTTGAAGATTAATACAGTGGTTAAAATTAATAACCGCAAGATTTTGGCAGGTATTGCAGAAACCATTGGTGAATCGGACCGCATTGTGGATATCACGGTGGCCATCGACAAGCTGGACAAAATTGGGTTGGAGAAGGTGAACCTTGAATTGATTGATAAAGGTGTTTCGCAGGAAGCTGTTGATAAGCTGCAACCGATTTTAAAACTCAGTGGCAGCAATGAAGAAAAACTGGATCAGATTGAAGCTGTGATCGGCGCGACTTCTGTTGGGAAAAAAGGTGTGGGCGAAGTGCGGACTTTGTTTGGCTATTTGTCTGCTTTCGAGTTGAACACAGAAGTGGAGCTGGACTTGACGTTGGCTCGCGGATTGAATTATTACACCGGGGCTATTTTTGAAGTGAAAGCCAAAGATGTTAAAATTGGCAGCATTTGCGGTGGTGGCCGCTACGACGACCTGACCGGAATTTTTGGAATGCCGGATGTGTCAGGCGTGGGCATTTCGTTTGGTGCCGACCGTATTTACGATGTCATGAGCCAGCTGGAGCTTTTCCCGGAAGAAACAATTGCATCCACCAAAGTGCTTTTTGTCAATTTTGGTGAAAAGGAAGAAGCCTATTGCCTGCCTATTTTGGCTAAATTGCGGGCCAGCAAGGTGAATGCGGAAATCTATCCGGAAGCCGCCAAAATGAAAAAGCAAATGACTTGGGCCGACCGCAAACAAATTGCTTATGTTGCATTGGCCGGCGAAGAAGAAATTAAACAGGGCAAGGTGAATCTTAAAAATATGAAGTCGGGTGATCAACAGTTGGTCAGTCCCGAAGAACTGATAAAAATCCTTTCTGTCTAGTTTGAAAATAACGTTCTTGTTTGTATGAGGCAAACAGGAATTTTTCACATTTCCATTGATGACCGTCCTTTAAAATCAGTAGGCAGCGATACCCGTTGCCCGTGATTTTGCGCTTTCTTTTTGATCGATTGAATTTATGGATTAAATTTTATACTCTCCGTATAAATGCCTGATAGCAAGATTAAAAGTTGAAAATCAATTCGTTGACCCCGTCCCTGAAGGGAGCGAATTGATTTCCCCTGCTTCCGGCAGCTGCCGGATCGGGGTGAACAGAGGGAATCAATTTGCGAGTTAGGTTAAAATGCGAAAACCCATTTAAAATTTTTAAAAGATGAAGCGTAAAATACATACCATTAGTCCGGTCCCACTAACTTTTGAAGTGGTGGAAAGTATTTTGGAGGAACATAAAAAGCTGGTTCTTTCAGATGAATCCGTTGAATTGATTCAAAAGTCAAAAGCTTTTCTGGACAAAAAACTGGCACAAAGTGAAGATCCGATTTACGGGATCAATACCGGTTTTGGTGCGCTGTGCGACATCAAAGTGTCGAAAGCCGAATTGAGTAAGTTGCAGGAAAACCTGTTGTTGTCGCATGCTTGTAATTTGGGCAACGAGGTGCCAAAAGACGTGGTTCGCCTGATGTTGCTGCTGAAAGCTCATGCGTTGGCAAAAGGCAATTCCGCTGTTCAACTGGAAACAGTACAGCGCATCCTCGATTTATTCAATGACGATATTTTACCCGAAGTTTTTGAGCAAGGTTCGTTGGGAGCGAGCGGTGATCTGGCGCCTTTGGCCATGCTTTTTTTGCCTTTGTTGGGGTTGGGGCGAGTCAATTATAGGGGGCAAAAGCGGGATGCCATTGAAGTGCTGGCCGGCAATGGTTGGAAACCCATTCGCCTGGAAGCCAAAGAAGGACTGGCTTTGCTGAATGGTACCCAGTTTATGAGTGCACACGGTGTTTATACTTTGCTGAAAGCTTTTAAAATTGTGAAATATGCTGATGTGATTGGCGCCATTTCGTTGGATAGTTACGACGGACTGATTGAACCTTTCATGGCACAGGTGCAGGATATTCGTCCACATACCGGCCAGATTGAGACAGCCCTGAATTTTCGGGAGTTGTTGAAAGGTAGCGAAATGATCGATCGTCACAAAGAGCATGTACAGGATCCGTATTCATTTCGGTGCATGCCGCAGGTACATGGAGCCGTGAAAGATGCAGTGAATTATGTGGCTGGCGTTCTACAAACTGAAATTAATTCCGTGA
>DATFMO010000607.1:0-4217 GCA_035266925.1 Sunxiuqinia sp.
GAGTGTATGATTCATCCAAAACACATGCTTCGTACATCATCAATGACATTTTTAGATACAAGGGATTTATCGTTGGAAGTTGCGCCTACAACAATGCCATGTTCCCCAATGTACAAAACCTGATTACGACCATCGAGCATATGGGTATCAAGGATCACTACCTGGGCGTGTTTGGTAACTATGCCTGGAATGGTGGTGGGGTGAAAAACCTGATGAAGTTTGCCGAGAAAATCAAATGGGATATGGTTGGCGATCCCATTGAGGAAAAAGGCGCTCTCAAAACTGACAATTTAGAGAAATGTATTGAGCTGGCCAATGCCATGGCTGATAAATTGTTGGCAACGGGCTAGTCACAGTATACAGTAATGAGGCTGAGAAAGTAGGAGAGTGAGATTGGAAAAAGGAATTGAACGGTCCTTGTTCTGGCAGTCATTCCTACGCATGTAGGAATCTTTTTAAGAATTCACAGACTGGAAACAGAACATCCTCTATATTTCAATAGAGATTCCGGGTCGATGCCCGGAATGAAGTTAATGATGATTGCTTTTTGTTCGCTGCTACGAATTATCCAATGACCAATTATCTAATGACTAGTTATCCATTAGCCATTAAATAACAAAAGCCCCCGGCTCCCCGGGGGCTTTTTACTACTACTCAATTACTACTAACTACCCCTCATCAAGGGGATATCTTTATACCGTTTTACCGGTCATTTTTACAGTGTAATTCCGGTTTTAAAGATAGCAATTTCTTTGAACCCACTTAATTCATGCTTTAGTTTTTTACCTTCTGCAATGGTAACAATTTCGTTAAGCAGTTCGTTCACAAGATCTTCCATGCTTGTATCTTCCACTAATTTTCCGGCATTAAAGTCAATCCAGTTGCTTTTCTTTTGAGAAAGAGCCGTGTTGGTGGCAATTTTCATGGTTGGCACAAAGCTGCCAAACGGTGTACCACGCCCGGTGGTGAACAATACCAACTGGCAACCACTGAAGCCCAATGCAGATGCAGCAACCAAATCATTCCCCGGTGCTGACAACAGGTTCAACCCTTTCTTTTTGATAGACTCGGCATACGATAGTACGTCTACTACTGTTGCTGTTCCACCTTTTTGGGTACATCCCAGCGATTTGTCTTCCAGGGTTGTGATACCACCTTTTTTGTTTCCCGGGGATGGATTTTCATAAACCGGCAGATCATGTTTCAAATAGTATTCTTTGAAATTATTGATCAGGCTGACGGTTTTGTCGAAAACTGCTTTGTTTTCAGCACGCTCCATCAACAGGGTCTCTGCACCAAACATTTCCGGAACTTCTGTTAAAACAGTTGTGCCTCCCTGAGCAATCAAATAATCTGAGAATGCTCCAACAAGAGGATTAGCGGTGATCCCGGACAGACCGTCGGAACCACCACATTTCAATCCGATTTTCAATGTTGAAATCGGACAGTCCTCCCGTTTGTCATGGCGCATTACTTCATAAATTTCCTGGAATAACTTTAACCCTTCCTCTACTTCGTCTTCAACCTCTTGAGCCACCAAAAACTTAATCCGGTTTTCATCGTACTCGCCGATAAATTTTTTCAGGTGGTCAATCTGGTTGTTTTCACAGCCCAATCCTAAAACCAATACACCACCAGCATTCGGGTGCTTAATCAGGTTGGCCAGCGCTTTCTGGGTATTTTCGTGGTCGTCACCCAGCTGCGAACAACCGTAGCTGTGACGAAAGACCTGGACATGATCAATGTCGTCAGCAGTATTGGCAGCTTTGAATTCGTTGATAATTTGATCGGCTTGTCCGTTGACACAGCCAACAGTCGGCACGATCCACAGCTCATTGCGAATTCCCACGTCTCCATTCCCACGGCGATAACCCTTGAATGTTTGCTCCCTTTTCTCATGAGCAAGCTCATTCAACTTCTGATTAAACGAATAATTGATGGTTCCTGACAAGTTGGTTTTGGTGTTGTGAATGTGGATGTGTTCACCGGCATTGATGCTTTGTGTAGCATGGCCAATGGCGGCACCATATTTTACAACATTTTCACCTTCTGCAATCGGACTTACGGCAATTTTATGCCCACTGGGCACATCGGATGAAAGGGTGATCTTTCGGTTGTCGACTTCCAGAGTTTCTCCCTGCGTAAGATCTTTCAATGCAATCACTACATTGTCAAGAACATTGATTTTAATAAAATTTGCTGTCATTACTTATTTTCTGGTTCTAACTATATATTTAGACAACGGATTCTTCTTGTTGCTTGGCTTTTCCTTCGATGGTCATTTCCATCAATGGGTTGTTTTTACTCAATACTGCTTTTACTGCTTTTTTCATGCCCACCTGGGTGATTAAAAACAGGTAGTGGCTCACAGTCATTGTGAGGTTGGGGATTTCGTTCAGGTTTTGTTTCCAAACTTTTTCCAGACTCAATACTTTTTCAACCAATTCGTAGATTGAAATTGGGCGACCGTCGCAGGCATCCCAGGCTTCTTTGTAAAAATCCAGAATCCATTGATCATCTTGTACCTTGTATGTATTCCCCTCAGTTTTTCCTTTGAAGTATGAAATCATTGCTGCCATTGAAAAAACAAGTTTTTGCGGTAACATGTCGTGTTTTTCAACAAAACCCAGCAACGATGGTAAATTACGGGTTTCCCATTTTGACATGGCATTCAATGCAATACTTTGCCACAAGTGACGGATGAACGGATTTGAGAAACGCTCCAAAATCTTGTTGGCAAATGATTTCAGTTCTTTTTCAGTACCATCCAGTACGGGAAGCACTTCATCATAAACCATTTCTTTCATGAAATTACCAACTTCAAGGCTTTCGTAGGCTTCACGAACAGTTTCAATGCCATAAAGGTATGATACGGCGTAGCTTCCAGTGTGACATCCATTCAGTACAGCAACTTTTTGCTCCCGGAAGCGCGTCATGTCTTTTACAAATTTTACTTCCAATCCTGCTTTGTCAGCCGGAAATTCTTTGGCCACCCACTCAGGTCCTTCGATCACCCACAGGTGAAAATACTCACCAACAACAACCAGGTTGTCTTCGTAGCCCAATTCAGCCTGAATGTCTTTGATATCATCTTTCGGGAATCCCGGAACGATACGGTCTACCAACGTATTGCAGAATGCACAGGCAGTTTCCAGCCAATCGATGAATTCACTACCAAGGTTCCAGATGTTGGCATGTTTCAACACATATTTTTTCAGCATATCACCATTCCGGTCAATCAATTCACAAGTGAAGAAGATCAGTCCTTTATCGGCAGCTCCGTCAAATGCTTTGAAACGCTCATACAATAAGGCCGTTACTTTTCCCGGGAAAGAGTTTTGCGGCTGCATATTAAGTGTGTCATTTTCATCATAGGTGATACCGGCCTCTGTGGTATTTGAAATTACAAAACGAAGATCCGGGTTCAAGATTGACTCTTTGTAGGAATCAAATTCCGTGTATGGGTTGATACCTTTGTTGATACACTGAATGAATTCAAACTCGGTAATTGGTTTTCCGTCTTTAATTCCCTTCAAGTAAACGTTGTACAAACCATCCTGCTCGTTGAGTAGATCGACCATTCCGTTTGAAAGTGGTTGAATGACATCGATCCCTGCATTGAACCCGATTTCGTTATTCATTTTTTGAATCATCCAATCGGCGAAAGCTCTTAAGAAGTTTCCTTCCCCAAATTGCAGGATCAGGGTGGGGTATTGGTTAGCGTTGGTGATTGTTGATCTGTTGAGTTTCATATCGTTTTTTTGTTAAGTTGAAATTTACCGTTTTCGTACACGGAGTTACGGTTTAAAAAAACCGTGTGCGAACACGATTGAGCTGGCGAAAGTATAAAAATTTTCAAATCCCCACTAATAAAAGCGTATTTTTGGTGTTAAATTATTCTTAACCGGCCTAATTCATAAATGTTCTAAATATCACTAATAAGTTAAATAGAAATGCTTTTCATTATTGGCGTACAATTCGTTAATTTTGGCAGCACAATACCATTTTGTTTGTTGAAAAGAGCAATTATCATTATTACAGGAGGGCCTGGATTTGGAAAGACATCTGTCGCCAATGGATTAAAAAAGGAAGGCTATGGGGTAGGCGATGAGTATGCTCGTAATTTGATTGAGGAGCAGGAACGCATTGGCGGTGATCTTTTGCCCTGGAAAAATATCAAAGCTTTTCAAGAGGCAGTGCTGAACCATCGCGTTGCA
>DATFMO010000608.1:0-6769 GCA_035266925.1 Sunxiuqinia sp.
TGTAAAATCAATCACTCCAAAAACAAGACCGGCGATATAGCCAACAATAATTCCCATAAAAATGGGGATCAACTTGATCAATCCTTTTGTAAAGACAACGACAATAATTGCTGTGGTTAGGCTGATGACGGCGATAGTCCAGTTTGTTTTTGCCATATTGATGGCGGTACCGGCCAATGACAATCCAATGATCATGATCACCGGACCAACCACGGTTGCGGGGAAAAGCCGTTCAATAAATTTAATGCCTCGCCATTTGATCAAGGCTGAAATAATTCCATAAACCAATCCAACAGCGACAATGCCGGAGAGTGTTCCAGGCAGCCCATAAAGTTTGGTTGATTCAATGATCGGTGCGATGAAGGCGAAGCTACTTCCCAGGAAAACGGGAACAATCCCTTTGGTAATTAAATGAAAAATTAAGGTGCCAACGCCGGCTGTGAAAAGTGCAACTGCTGGATCAATGCCGACCAATAGTGGAACGAGCACAGTTGCACCGAAAGCAACAAATAGAAATTGTACACCCAAGACCATGTTACTCGACGTAAACTGGTTGGAGTACTCGGTTTTTTTGAGGTTCATAACTGAATTAAAGTTTAGAGATTTTTTGATTAATATAATTTTGCGGTGATATCGCGAATGTACAGTTGAATGTTGGTTTTGCCTCTAAACTCATTTTCGGCAATGGAGTAACAAATATCGAATGGTAATCCTTGGCTGATAGCATCGTAGTCCCCAGCCATATTGAAAGCAATAGCCGGAAAAACAGCTGAACTGCTTGTCGGCTCAACCAAATCTAATTTTAAATGTTCCAACTGGCGCCCGACACAGCGGCTGGTGCCACTGTCCAGTACATTTTCGGTCAGGAAGACCGGTGTCATGTTGTGCGGTCCAAAAGGAGCAAATTGCTTAAGAATTCGATAAAATTTTGTAGTGATATCTGACAATTGAATCTTGGTATCAATATCAATCGTTTCTGTTTTTTGTTTGTCGGTGATTGAACTGGATACAATCTCTTCAAAACGGCGGCTGAACTCAGGAATGTTCTCAATCCTCATTGTGAGACCGGCGGCATACATGTGCCCGCCATATGATTCCAACAGGTCACTACACGAGCCAATAGCTTCGTATAAATCAAAATCTTTCACGGAACGGGCAGATCCGGTCGCCAGTCCGTTTGACTCGGTCAGGATGATGGTTGGACGGTAATAGTGCTCAGTCAAACGACTCGCCACGATTCCGACCACCCCTTTGTGCCAATCGCGATTGTAAAGCACGGTCGAATTGCGCTCAGACTGGGTGGGGTCATGAGCAATCATGTCCAAAGCTTCCTGTGTGATGTCGCGATCCAGTGTTTTACGAATTTCGTTGTAGGAATTGATTTCATCACCCAAATCGATGGCTTCTTCCTCATCAGTAACGACCAAAATGGCAACCGATTTTTTTCCGTGTTCTATTCGCCCTGATGCATTCAATCGTGGTCCGATTTTGAAGACGATATCGCTGACAGAAATATCCTGTCCAACCAAGCCTGAAAGCTGAATTATTGTTTTCAATCCAAGACTGGGATTGGAATTTAGCTTTCTCAATCCGTAGTGAGCCAGCACCCGGTTCTCCCCGGTTACAGGCACGATGTCCGAAGCAATACTCACGACAACCAAGTCGAGCAAATCGTAAAGCTCAACAACGGGCACATCATTTCTTTGGGTGTAAGCCTGCAAAAATTTGAAGCCAACGCCGCATCCGGAGAGTTCCTTGTACGGATAATTACAATCGACCCGTTTAGGGTCTAGAACGGCGACCGCGTCAGGAATGGACTCATCCGGATTGTGATGGTCACAAATGATAAAATCGATGCCCTTATCTTTGGCCGTTTTAATTTTGTCTACTGCTTTAATTCCACAATCAAGGACGATAACCAACGATACATTTTCGGCAGCAGCAAATTCGATACTTCTGGGCGAAATACCATATCCTTCGGAATAACGGTCGGGAATGTAATAGTCCAGGTTTTTAATACGGCTTCGTAAGAACTGGTACATCAGGGCAACCGATGTTGTTCCGTCAACATCATAATCGCCATAGATCAATACTTTTTCCTGGGTTTCAATCGCTTGGTCCAGACGAGTTACGGCTTTGTCCATGTCTTTCATCAGGAAGGGATCGTGCAAATCGGAAAGACGGGGACGGAAAAAAGATCGTGCTTCTTGAAAGGTTGTGATTCCTCGTTGCGCCAAAAGGTTTGCAATGACCATGTTTACATTCAGGGCCGCAGAAAGATGCTTGATTACATTCGGGTCCCCTTGTTCTTTAATGTTCCAGACTTTGTCCATTGCGATTGCTTGAGCCACTTTTGATGCACGATTTTGAATTTCCCAAAGATAAGCATTGCGCTCCGATCTGGAAAGAAAAAGAAACTCATTAATTCATATTCTGTTAACACAAAACGGAGATGTGAATCTAAATTTCACCCTTTCAAACCATTAGCGTTTATACAAACTTATCAACATTAAACAAAAAGTCACAAGCCTTTGATTATGTTATATTTAGTTTGAAATCAAGATTGTCGCTGATTCTACTTTTCTTTGTTATCTTTGCACAAAATTTACAAAATAGAGTATAAACTGAATCCAACCAAAGAGTATGGCAGAGCTTAGCGAGCAGGAAGTTATCCGCAGAAATTCACTGGCAAAATTACGGGAGTTGGGCATCGATCCTTACCCGGCAGAAGAGTATCCCGTCAATGCCAAAGTAACCGAAATAAAATCCAATTTTGATCCTGAGAAGGAGAACTTTCAGGGCGTTTGTTTGGCCGGCCGGATTATGAGCCGCCGAATTATGGGGAAAGCTTCTTTTGCAGAGCTGCAGGATGACACTGGTCGTATTCAACTCTATTTTAACCGCGATGAAATTTGCCCGGGTGATGACAAATCCTTGTACAACGATGTTTTTAAAAAATTACTCGATATTGGCGATATTATAGGTGTGAAAGGATTTGCGTTTATTACCCAGATGGGGGAGACTACGATTCATGTCAAAGAATTCACCGTTTTAAGTAAGTCATTGCGGCCTCTTCCAATCGTCAAGGAGAAGGAAGGAAAAACATATGATGCATTTTCTGACGCGGAGCAACGTTATCGCCAGCGATATGTTGATTTGATCGTAAATCCACAGGTAAAAGATACCTTCGTCAAACGCACGAAAATATACAATACAATGCGTCAGATGTTCAACGAGTATGGTTACCAGGAGGTAGAAACTCCTATTTTGCAACCTATCCCGGGAGGAGCAGCTGCCCGCCCGTTTATCACCCATCACAATGCGTTGAATATGCCACTGTACATGCGTATTGCCAACGAGTTATATTTGAAAAGATTGATCGTGGGGGGGTTTGAAGGGGTTTACGAATTTTCGAAAGATTTCCGTAATGAAGGGATGGACCGGACACACAACCCGGAATTTACAGTCATGGAAATTTACGTGGCTTTTAAAGACTACAAATGGATGATGTCATTTACGGAAGAAATTTGTGAGCGTGTTGCAATGGCTTTGCACGGCACAACAAAAGTGCAGTTGGGGGAGCATGTCATTGATTATGAAGCGCCCTATCCCCGCGTGACCATGGCTGAATCTATCAAAGAGTACACAGGCTATGATATTGCCGGAAAGTCAGAAGATGAGCTTCGTGAGATTTGCAAAGCGCTGGAAATTGAAGTCGACCCGAGCATGGGAAAAGGGAAACTGATTGATGAGATTTTCGGAGAGAAATGCGAACATCATTACATACAACCGACATTCATTATTGACTACCCGGTGGAAATGTCGCCGCTGACAAAGAAACACCGGTCAACACCGGGCGTGACTGAGCGTTTTGAGTTGATGGTGAACGGAAAAGAAATCGCGAATGCCTATTCGGAATTGAACGATCCGATTGATCAGCGTGAACGTTTTGAGGATCAGCTGAAGCTTTCTGAAAAAGGAGATGACGAGGCGATGTTTATCGACCAGGATTTTCTTCGCGCACTGGAATATGGAATGCCTCCAACGTCGGGAATGGGAATTGGAATTGACCGCCTGACCATGTTTATGACCAACAACTCGTCCATCCAGGATGTGCTTTTCTTCCCACAAATGAAACCAGAGAAAAAAGCAGAGGTTGATTCGGATGAAAAGTTCGTTGAAATGGGTATTCCGGCTGAGTGGGTTGAGGTGATCCGTAAATTGGGTTTCCAAAAAACACAGGCCTTAAAAGAAGCAAAACCTGGAAAACTGTTTAATGATCTTTGTGGTTTCAATAAAAAGAACAAACTTGGGCTCACAAATCCTTTAATTGATGATGTTAAGCAATGGCTTTCATAGCCAACGCGGATGATTTATGTACGGAGAACCCAAAATAGCAATCATTGGAGGCGGAAGTTGGGCAACAGCTTTGGCAAAAATCCTGTTGAATAATGTTGAAAGTATCAACTGGTATTTTCGGAATCCTGAAAATATCGAACTTTTTAAGCGATTTGGCCATAATCCCAACTACTTGCGCGGGGTGGAGTTTGATACCGAGCAAATCAATTTTTTTGAAGATATCAACGAAATTGTCGAGCAGTCAGATATGTTGATACTCACGATTCCATCTGCTTTTCTAGATGAATCATTGAAAGAATTGACGGTTGATATCAGTCACAAATTCATTGTTTCGGCCATTAAAGGAATTGTTCCCACAGGCAACAAGATTGTTGGTCGCTACCTACACGAAAACTTCAAAGTTCCGTTCGATCGCATCGGTGTGATTGCCGGACCTTGCCATGCTGAAGAGGTGGCGCTGGAGCGACTTTCGTACCTCACCATTGCTTGCCCGGATATCAAGCGGGCGCGCGATTTTGCTTTTCGATTGGAATGTCCGTACATACGCTCTCATGTGTCCGATGATATTTTTGGAACAGAATACGCTTCAGTATTGAAAAATATTATTGCCATCGCTTCGGGCATTGTTCATGGTCTGCGCTATGGCGATAACTTTCAGGCAGTGCTCATCTCCAATGCCATTCAGGAAATCAAGCGTTTTGTGGACAAAGTTCACCCCATTACGCGTGACATTAAAAGTTCGGCCTATTTGGGAGACTTGCTGGTGACGGCCTACTCGCAGTTCTCACGAAACCGGACGTTTGGCGCTATGATTGGGAAAGGATACACCACCCGATCGGCCCAAATTGAAATGCACATGGTTGCCGAGGGCTATTATGCCACAAAATCCATCAAGGAGATTAATGAGGAATTTAAGGTGAAAATGCCTATTTGTGAGGCGGTTTATAACATCCTCTATGAAAATGTACCACCTGCTGTGGAGATTCGAAATTTAACAGAGAAGTTAAGATAAACTTCTGTGAAGGCGTCCCCAAAGCAAGTATCCTATTCATCCTGAACTTGTTTCAGGATCTCAATCATTTACAGACAGATCCCGAAATAAATTCGGGATGACGTTACATTTAGAATTTGCAGCTTTTTAGGCAGTCCCTATTAGCATTAACCCATAAAAAAGAGATACTCCATCAGGAATACCTCTTCATTGTTATTTAGTGTGAGTTCGGGATCATGTTGAATATGATTGTTTCCAATGAATGGTCTTCAACTGTTTCCCGTTTAGTTAAAATCGATATTGACTGGGAATTAGATGAGTATCATCTCGATCTCCCCGAACACAGGTTCGATCTATTTGTTATCGCATTTCTTTATAGGCATTGATCAATCCGTTGGTTGATGCATCATGACTGGTAACCGTTTCCTCATTCGTTAATTCAGGAAGAATATTTTTCGCCAGCTGTTTCCCCAATTCTACGCCCCACTGGTCGAAACTATAAATGTTCCAGATGATCCCTTGAACAAATATTTTGTGCTCGTACATTGCCACCAGAACTCCAAGTGTGTGCGGCGTTAGTTTCTTAAATAGAATGGAGTTTGTTGGGATGTTTCCCTGGAAGATTTTGAAATTTTTCAACGCCTGAATTTCTTCTTCCGATTTCCCGGCAGCTTTCAATTCATCCACAACCTGGGCTTCCGATTTACCCACCATCATGGCTTCGGTTTGTGCAAAAAAGTTTGCCAATAATTTGGGATGATGATCGCCAAGTTGATTGTGACTAATCGCCGGTGCCAGGAAATCACAAGGAATTAACTTCGTTCCCTGATGGATCAATTGATAAAAGGCATGCTGACCATTCGTCCCCGGCTCACCCCAAATAATTGGACCGGTTTGATAATTCACCGTCTCGCCATTACGGTCTACATATTTTCCGTTGCTTTCCATGTTCCCTTGCTGAAAATAAGCAGGGAAGCGATGCATATACTGATCGTAAGGAAGAATAGCTTCTGTTTCGGCACCATAGAAGTTGTTATACCAAAGGCCGATTAAAGCCAATATGACCGGAACATTCTGATCAAAATCGGCCGTTTTAAAGTGGTTGTCCATCGCATGTGCCCCTTCAAGAAACTCGACGTAATGATCAAACCCAATAGCACAAGCAACCGACAAACCAATGGCCGACCAAACGGAATAACGACCACCTACCCAATCCCAAAAACGGAACATGTTTTTCGTGTCAATACCGAAAGCAGAAACTGCATCGGAATTTGTAGAAAAGGCAACAAAATGATTTTTCACAAATGAATCATCCTTCGCTGCTTTCAAAAACCAACTTTTAGCACTATTGGCGTTTGTCATGGTCTCTTGTGTGGTAAAAGTTTTTGATGCCACAATAAACAATGTCGTCTCGGGGTT
>DATFMO010000609.1:0-7812 GCA_035266925.1 Sunxiuqinia sp.
CATCGCGGGCAATCAGGTCATCCGGATTGGTATAAACACCATCGTATTTATAACCGTAGAATGATCCGATTGGGTTATCTACCTGGATGATTCGTTTGTACTCTCCATTAGACGTTGTACGGTCCCTTTCCAGGTTATAACTTTCTGCGATCTTTCTTAAAATATTGTAGTTCTGACTTAGGTTTATGAACAATGACAGACGTGAATCTTTCCGGTGAAAGATTTCAGATCGTAAGTTGAAGTCCCAACCGTCAGATTCCAGCGTACCAATGTTACTTAGTATTGCTTGATAACCTGAAGACGACGGCAATTCAAATGAATAATCCAGCAAATCTTTGGTTGTATTCTGATAAAAGTCAAAACTTAAATCAATCAACTTGTCAAACATGATCAACGAGATCCCATAGTTATTGGTAATGAAGTTTTCCCATTTCATGTTATCCAGCTGGACATTGTTCGCATAGACACCGTTTTCTCCCATGTATTGCCAAGGGTATGTGGAATAGTTGTTGAAAAACAAGTACGTGTATTTGGGTGCCTTACCATTCTGCCCGTAACTGTAACGAAGTCTGAAGTCTTCAAGCCATTTGTATTTTTCCATAAAAGGTTCCGAAGAAATTCGCCAACTGGCCGAAATACTTGGATAGTATCCGTAACGATATTTTTTGTAGAACTTTGAGTTTCCGTTTCGTGTACCCACTAGGGTTAAAATGTAGCGGTCTTTAAACGAGTAGTGCAAAAGAAGTGACGCACTTACATCACGAACTTGCGTGGTGGTTGATTGAAGATTGCCATTTTCTTTATACCGTGCTTCAATGGATGGATCTTGTAACTGATCTGAAGCAGTTCCATTGGACTGCATATAAAATTCCAGTGTGCGGGCGTCGTTCGTGGTATATTGCAGAGCTGCATCAAACTTGTTGTCTTTGTTTATTTTCAAATTGTACAACAGCCTGTTTTTCGTATAGACATTGTAATCATCTTTGTCGTCATCACCAGCTACATTCACCGATGAATTTGTCCAGGTTAAACCTGTCGCATTTTGAGGAAGGAATGTATTCGCTTTTGTACTATTTAAACGAAAAGCAACATCCGAAGTAAAACGCAGGTTTTTTACGACGTAGTAATTCAAACTCAAGTTTGTTTTCACATCGTTGTTGACAATGTTGTTTATAGCATTGTTAGCCATAGCCACACTGTTATACATTCTTGGGTACTGTCCTTGAATATTTTCAAGTGGTGAGAAATAATTCGGCGTTGCATTACCATTTGCATCATATTCGTAAACGGCCATGTTGGGCATCATCGAATAAGCCTCGTCACGAAGGTATTTCCGGTACGACTTATTGTTTTCTCCCCGGCTGTATGCGAAGTTGGCCCGCAACATCAATTTATCAGAAATTTTATAGTCAAGGTTCAAACGGGTACGCAATGTTGTCAGGTCAGTTCCAACCGTCGTACCAACTTGTTTCATATAGTTTGTTGATAAACGGTAAGAAGCTTTTGTACCTCCGCCGGAAAGTGACATGTCATAATTGTTAGTATATCCATTGCGTGAAATTTCATCCAACCACGACGTATTATTGCTGTAATTGTAGTACCAGAATGGATCGGTTGGGTCATAGCGGAATTCCTTATATACATCTGTATTCAATGGCATTCCGTCACGATTCATCACTGATTCGTAAATCATGGTTGAATATTGGTCTCCGGTTAACATTGGAATCAGTTTTGGTTTGAAAGCCACCGTTCCTTTGTAGGAAACGCTGAAGGTTGGTTTCCGTCCAAGGGTACCCCGTTTGGTTTTGATCATCAAAACACCACTGGCTCCTGCTGGGCCCCATAAAGCAGTAGAGGCAGCATCTTTCAATACCGTAATCTCTGCAATATCTTCAACCGAAATGTTCAGCATATTTGCATAGCCTTCATCATTGGCAGTGGCAAAATCGAAGTTGCTGGGTACCGATTGATCTTGCGGGATATTATCAATAACAATCAATGGCTGATCGCCGGCATTCAGTGAGCTCACACCACGAACTCGAATTGACATACCTGCACCGGGAGCTCCTGAGTTGGCAACAATGTCAACCCCGGACATCCGTCCCTGCAATACTTCATCAATTGAGTTTGCTTGCACATCCTGCACGTCTTTCATCTCAACTTTTTGAATCGGAGCCGCTATCTCGCGGTCACTGATGTTCATCCCGATATCCGTTGTCTTTTGGGCAACAACATTAACCTCAGAAATCTGTTTGGTCGATTCTTCAAGTGCAACGTTTATTTCAGTGCGGTCTTTAATGTCTTCAACTTTTGTTTTAAAACCAATGAATGAGAATTGTAGCTTGTCATTTTTGTCTTTAACCTGGATATAATAGTTTCCATCAAAATCAGAGACAGTACCTTTTACAATCCGGTTATTATTGTCTAATTCAACCACAGTTACCGAAGGAATTCCTGATCCGTCAGCTTCACTTGTAACTTTCCCCCGAATTTTTAGAGACTGGGCAACCGTTATCATAGGAACAGCTGAGAACAACAGAAAAATCAGGGATATGAACAGGTTCTTGTTCTTCATATTAGCTAGGTTTGTTCTATTTTTTATATTTTAAGTAGTTATCTGTAACATGTATGATGGCATTGTTCGAGAGAATGTCGCTCTTGTTGTAGATTAAATGCACATCGCGGTTGTAATCGTCGATAATCGTGAGATCATTTTCTGAACTTGTTACATGAAGGAAAGTTGCTCCATCACTGGTTTGGTATAAGGTTCTTGCTGTACCGTCAAAGCCGCTTCCCGGAACAATAATTTGACCATTGATACAATGGTAGTTGATAAAATCGCTTACCTGTTGCAATTGGTCCTGGGTAAAGTTCTGTGCTGTAATTGGTGGTAGGTAGCCATCGCGAACAGCACCTTCAATAGCCGTGTCACAGGGAATCAACAAGGTGTTCATCTCTCCTGATTTGATGCTGGTGATGATCTTCGTATCCAAATCATAGATAAATCCCGGTAAGCTTTGCGCTGCTTTTTTCAGGTATTTATAATATTCACTGAACGAATTCTGATTCAACTCAATATCGTAACCAATTTCTTTCGTTGAATAATAAAGTGGTTTATTAATGCTGTATGTAATTCCGTTCGTTGCGTCAGTATTCTGGTTGAACGGGAATACAATTTGTCCTTTTTGGTAGTTACCAGCCCCGTACATGACACCGTTTTGGTAACGTACATATTCTCCCGAGTAGGTTTTAAGCAAGCCGTTGCCTTTAAAGTCAGTGTATTCATCGCCGAGGAACATATTCATTTTAACAATCCTGTTTAAAGCCAGGGTTGCATTGGTCCCTAAATCAGGATTTGTCAGTTCCCAGGAATTAGTCGAACCATCATAATTCAAACCTAAGTTCTCGAAATCGCTGTTTTTAAGCAGGAATATCGTCATTTTTAATTTCGGGTTTTTCAGGATGTCATAGATATTGGATGATTTCAATGCCTGTGTCATCAATGAATATTGAGGATCAAGAATCACCTGTCCCAAAACGGTATAGAAAGCATCCGTTTTCTGTACGATGTTTGTTCCGTAGAACATTCCATTACTTCCAATCTCTTTTTCAATAATGTTACTTTCAGGATCAAATCGGGCTGGCTCTCCGTAATAGTTGGTTGTCGTCTGGAAATGACTTGGCCACACTGTTGTGCGGAACAGATGCGCATTGATGAATTCTGCAATCAATTCGGTTGGTAGCACATCAATAGAGGGGTAGTGTTGTAGTAATTTATTTTGTATGAAATCGTTTGTTGCTGCATTGTTTGGCGCAAAAATGGTCCATCCATCTTTTTGCGCGTCGTAGGTGCTTCCGCTGGAAGCATATTTCATGAAGTTCTCACAATTCAGTCCGAAATTCAGATTCGGATACATTTTAATATAGACATTTGCACTGGAACCATTGTACTGAGCGTAACGATCGAGAAATGATTGTGGTGCCAATGTATAGCGAAGCATATACTGCTTGATCAAATCATAAAATGCACTGTAATCCGGATTTTTTGTGATGTAATCTTCCAGGCTTGGCAATGGTGGGATGACTTCGTCAACCACCTGGATCACTCCGTTCTCAGCCCTTAGATCAGGGGCAACAACTTTTGCATCATAGACATTAAAACCGGTAAATTCCTTATCTGGGAAAAAGTAGTTGTAATCATAAGACGACAATCCTTTCGTGGCAAAAAAGTTATCGGTGAAATAAGGAATGTGCTTATTATTGTTGTCGTCTGAACTAAAAGGGATACCTTGATCTGGTAATTCAGGAACACCATTTTGGTCAATCACTTTAGTTTGAGTTCCATCTACATTTTCGTTGTAAACCCATTTATAATACATGGTGCGGCGTTTAAACGCAACATCATAGGTTTGTGTGGTATCCAGGCTGCTGTTTTGGTAATCATCCAAAGCGTCCTTGAAAAAGGCATTGTAGACAATCGAATAACGTACAATACCTTGCGCAGTCAGCGAATCTATTTGATCGACCGAACTAATTCCTTCTTTCTGGAAATAGCGCGAGAATGCATCATCATTGGGGGCAAAAACAGTATAATATCCTGCTTTGGAAAGCGTTTCTTTAAAACCTGCTTCATCAACCAGAGCCAGGTAATCAGTGAAATTACCTTTGTCCTGAAGTTGTTGGTATATGGGAGGTTCAAGCCAAGTGGGCCGTTTGTAATAATCTTCTTTTGCTTTGTTACAGGCTGAAAAAAGCAACAAAACCCCTATAAAAGAAATTACTGGGAAGATAATTTTCCTTTTCATTAAGATTAAGTTTTTTAAGTTAGGAAATCCGATTTTAAGTTAAGTTACGGATTTCTTCAGTTTATAGTGATATTCACAGTTACAAAAATCGTCAAAGAGATAGACAACCAACGGTAAAATCGTACACCTTCTGCGGGACAGATTGGTTTATTTTGGTAATTTGATCTTTATATGTAACAATTTTTACTTTCTTTGTGATAGGTGTATTAGTTCACTGTAAATGGTTATTAATATTGAAGTTGTATGAATTTACAGCTTTAAGAAGATTGGGTAAATAATGAAGAAAATCATTGTATTGATTGGTGTTTTATGGTCTGGATTAGCGTTTTCTCAAGATTTTGTCTTTGAACATATTTCCTCTAATGACGGACTCTCCAACAACCTGGTGAGAGATATTATTCAGGACCAGGAAGGGTATTTATGGTTTGCCACCTCTGGTGGGTTGAACCGTTTTGACGGACACTCATTTGACATTTATAAACGTTCGGTTGGTGACACCCTCAGTTTAAGTTATTCCCGAATGAAGTCCATCTTTCAGGATCAAAATGGTTTTGTCTGGGCCATTAGTTCATTGGGGAATATCCATCGAATTAATCCAATTAAGCGAGAAGTTGATAATTTTCAGGAGCATAATATTCTTCCACAAGGCACGAGTGTACATAGTTATTTCATTGCGGATAATGGAGATATTTGGCTATTGTTAAACACGGGAGTGCTGCGTGTTAATTACCCAACACAGACAGCAACTAAGTTTCGAGCTACGTATTTCGATCACAATGATGGATTGCCCGGGGATGATGTCAATTTTGTTTACGACGATCATCACAACAATTTGTGGATTGGTACCAACAAGGGGTTGGTCAAAATGACAATTGCCGGTACTGATAGATCGAAAACGTCAATCAAAAAATATTTCGATGATAAACAGTTGCCATTCACAACGGTGAACCAACTAGACGATAAACTCTATTTTGGAACGGGAAGACACGAGCTTATCGTATATGATTTGAGTTCAAAGCAATTCAATGATGACCAGAAAGTGAGCCAGCAGTTACATGGCGGTATTTCATGCATCATATTCAATCACAAAAAGGAAATGTTACTGGGGACAGACAGTGGAGATCTCTTTTACAAGGACATGAAGACCGGGAAAAGCAAGTATTTCCCACGATTGAGTGAGCCGAATTTCGATGCAAATTTAATTGGTGAAATTCACTCGGATAGTTATGGGTTATTTTGGGTGGTGACTAATAAACGGGGAGTTTACCAATTTGATCCCACGAAGCAAAGAATTACCTACTTCGATTTAATCGCTAAAAACCGGAGTTTTCTCGGCGAGGGTGATCGTCAGACAATTTTAGAAGATAGCAATCATAATTTATGGGTTGGTGTTTATGGTGGCGGGTTGTTTTTATTTCAACGTGATAGTAGTCGGTTCCGGCAATTCCGACACGATCCGAACAACACCAATAGCATTTCGTCTGATATTGTGCTTTCGCTTTATGAGGATCGTTCCAAAAATCTATGGATCGGTACATCGTATGGCGGGATTAACAAAATTTCGCTGAAAAAGGAAATGCTTCGTCGGATCACTCCTGTGAAAAATCCGTCAACAGGCTTTGACAACTACATCCGGGCGACCGCCATTGATGCGATGGGAAATATTTGGGTGGGAAGTAAAGCCGGGAAGATATACGAATACCGGAACAGTAAACTTATTGGTGTGCTGCCTGACGATTTGTACAAGTCTGGGCAGTTTCCGGTAACCAATATGTACAGCCTGTATTTTGACCACGATCACAATCTGTGGATTGGAACCAAGGGAAGTGGACTTTTTGTAATTAAGTCATTGTTGAAATATGATGGTGATTTGGGCAACAAAAACATTCAGATTTTGCATTTTAAAAATGAGCCGGATAGTGATAATTCATTGAGTTCAAATAATGTATACAGTATTTTACAGGATATCCATGGACAATATTGGATTGGTGCGTTTCAGGGAGGTCTTAACTTGCTGACTGATCCGTTTGACCATCCAACGTTTAGGCGCTACACGGCAGAAATGGAGGGCACCGGCAAAATTGTATCCGATGAGGTGCGCTATTTATTTTTCGACCACAATAATAATTTATGGGTTGGCACTTCTGAGGGAGTCAGTATTTTGGAGAACAGGTACCTGAAAGGTGATCGTAAAGACTTTATCAATCTTTCGCCGTCCATAAAAGATACCAATGGGATGTCCGGGAAAGTGGTTTACCAAATAAAGCAGACACAGAATAACGACATCTATCTGGCGATGCTCGATGGAGGTGTCAATCAACTAAAAGCGAGCGATTTTGCACGTCGTAATTTCCATTGGATTCATCATAACAGTCAGGTGCTGAGCCCAAATGTTTATAGTATTGAGGAAGATAATACAGACAACCTTTGGATGGGAACGGACAATGGACTTTATCGCATGAATATTAAGGACGGAGTGGTGGAGCGCTACCGGATAAAAAATAGCTTTCTACCATTGACTTTCTCGGAATCCTGTTCTGCAAAGACCATGCAAAATGAACTGGTGTTTGGCAGTAACAACGGCTTTGTTATTTTTCACCCGGACTCGATCAAAAAAGACACCACACAATTCCCCATCAAATTTTCAGGGCTCGAGGTGAATGGCGAACGAATTACCAACTTAAATTCAGATATCCTATCCAAATCGATTGATGCACAGGATCATATTCAGCTGAAATACTCGCAAAATAACATCGCACTGCATTTTGCGGTTCTTGACTATGATAAACCAGATGCAATTCAGTATTCGTACATGTTGCAAGGTTATGATAATGATTGGAGTAAGGCATCGACCAACAATTTGGCAACCTATCGGAAATTGCCCCCCGGCGATTATGTGTTGAAGGTGAAAGGAACCAACAGCGGAGGTTCCTGGATCAGGCAACATGCCACGATGAGTATTCACATCAGTCCGCCATTTTGGAAATCAAATCTGGGATACGCGTTG
>DATFMO010000610.1:0-17044 GCA_035266925.1 Sunxiuqinia sp.
GAGTACTATAATCTGCTGGCAATATACAAGAATCTCGATATCATTAACGCCAATATGCAATCGTTGAAACTAAACCGTCAAAAAGTTAAAGCCATGGTTGGCGGCGGGTTGGCACTTCAAACCGACCTGGATAAAATTGATGTAAACTACGCCAACCTTGAAGTTAGCAAACAACAAGTAATATCAGGCATCAAACTTCAAACCAACAACTTGAGATACATCATCGGCATGGATGAGAATACCGAACTCGTTGTAGATACCACTGGTTTTGCTAAAGCCTTCAGGCAACCTACAACAGTGGAAAAGTATCAGGATGATTCCTACCATGCAGGCGACCTGGTAGATGTTCAATTACTGAACAAAAACATCGAATTAAATGACTATCAAATAAAAACAGCTAAAGCTGAGGCAACACCAACCATTGCACTCTTTGGAAACTACATGTTCCAGGCCCAGCGCAATCAATTCAACATTTTTGATCTTTCCAAAGATTGGTACCGGGTTAGCGTTGTTGGTTTCAAAGTCGACATTCCTATTTTCAGCGGCTTGGGAACGAAAGCAAAAGTTAAGGCCGCGAAAATAGAAAAACAAGCTGCAGAAAATAAAAAAGCAAAAGCTCTTATTGGGTTACGGCTACAGTATCAGAATTCGCTGATGAACTACCAAACAGCTTTCAACAACTGCAAAATCCAGGATAAGAATGTCGGATTGGCAGAAAAAGTGAAAAAGCAAGAAGAACTAAAATACCAGGAAGGTATTGGCACACTGACCGATTATCTGATTTCAGAAAAAGACTTGCGAAACGCGCAAATCAACTACATCCAGAACATACTCAAAATGAAGAAATCTGAAATCGATTTACTGAAAAGTAAAGGACAGTTGCTACAAGAGATGTCAGCATCTGCGCATTAATTGAGAACTCGCAAAAGCATTATACACCAACAGAATAAAATCCAAGAGATGAAAAAAAGTATAAAAACAATTGTTTATCTGGCTGTTGCCATCATCATTGGCACACTGATCTTTATGCAACTAAGCAAGAATAAGAGAACCACTGCTCAAGTCGCTCAGTTAGCCAATATCCAGGGGGAATTTTACCCGGTAAAAGTTCAGTTGATCAACCAGACTTACCTGATTACAAATTTTACGACAACCGGCTTCCTGGAGTCTGAAACTGATCTGAATGTACTTTCTCAAACACAAGGTACAATTACTAAAATATTGAAAGACAAAGGTAGCTATGTAAAGGCAGGCGATGTAATTGCCACAGTTGACGACGAGCTTTTGCAAGCTCAGCTTGCGGCAACAAAAGCGGCATATAAGCAACTGGTGAAGGAAGAAGCACGCTTTGCAAAACTGATGGAACAAAATGCTGTTCCAAGCCAAAAATACGAAGAAATCAAGCTGAACCTGGAAACAACGAAAGCAAAATATGTATCCGCAAAACGCCAACTGGAAGACACCCGAATCAAAGCTCCTGTTGCCGGATACGTCGAATCATCTTTTATCGAACTGGGGCAATTTATTGGTGGTGGTACCAAAGTATGCAACATCATTGATACACAAAACCTGAAACTGAAAATCTCAGTATCAGAACAGGACTACAGAAACATAAAACTGGGACAACGAGTCAGCATCACCTCTTCTGTTTACCCGGAAACAAAATTCTTCGGAAAAGTTTCATACCTAAGTAAAAAAGCTGGCAACGGAAATTCCTTCGACACAGAGATTAAAGTAGAAAATAAAGACAAACTGCTAAAAGCGGGAATGTTTGTAACTGCTGCAATTACTGAAAAAAACGATACCAAAGCAATTTATATCCCCAGAAAAGCGATCAACGGATCACTGAAAGATGCAACTGTATACAAAGTAGTTGATGATAAAGCCGTATCCACTCCAATTACGATAGGAGCAACTGCCGAAAATCAAATTCTTGTTCTTCAAGGATTAAAGGCCGGAGACCAGTTGATTATTGCTGGTAACTACAGCATTTTCGACGGAGCCACAGTCAAAATTATTGAGTAATTGAAATTTAGGTAAATCAAATCAAGAAAGGAAATTTCAATGAAATTAGTAAGTGTATCAATTAAACGCAGCACGGTGCCAATTGTACTATTCACCGTACTCATCTTATTAGGGCTTTTCTCAGCAACAAAAATAAAATATGCTCTTATGCCTGAAATTACAACTGCCACAGTCGTAATTTCAACAATCTACCCGGGAGCGGGCCCGCATGAAGTTCAACAATCCGTTACAATTCCTATTGAAGATGCAGTTGCTTCGTTGGAAGGTATCGAGGAAATCGAATCGACCTCGTTGGAAAATCTGTCGTTGGTAAACCTATCGCTGGCCCTGGATGCAAACACCAACGTAACGGTTCAACAAGCGACACAGAAGATAAACTCAATTCTATCGCAACTACCATCAGGTATAAAAACACCATCGATCGAGAAGTTCGACTTGAGTGCACTCCCAATCTTTATTGCCGGTGTAAAAACAAACCTGTCGGGAACGGAATTCTATAAACTGATAAACGACCGGATAAAGCCAGAGCTAGCCAGCATTCCGGGGGTATCACGCGTAGAATTGATCGGGGGGCTGAAACGTGAGGTCAAAATCATGCTTGATCCCAAAAAACTGGAAGCCAACAAACTGAACTTACTCGAAGTAAGTAAGATGATCCAATACGCAAACATGGAGTTTCCAACGGGTAAACTGAAAACGCCAACGAACGAGATGACCATTCGTCTTTCCGGTAAAATTAGCAGTATTAACGAACTCAAAGAAATTATAGTTGGCGGTTCCAAAGATGGCGGAGTTGTAAAACTGGGTGACGTCGCTGACATTTACGACGGCATCGCCGATCCGGACAACATTACCCGTATTGACGGCATGGAAACGATCGGTATTGAGATTAGCAAACAGAAAGAAGCAAACTCGGTAGAAGTGGCCAAATTGATTCGGGAAAAATTTTCCGAGCTTGAATCCAACTATGCTAGATCTGATTTGAAATTTCAAATTGCCGATGATCAGTCGCGCTTTACCATCCAAGCCGCTGATGCGGTATTCCACGACTTGATCATGGCCATTATTCTGGTATCGCTAATTATGCTGGTATTTCTGCACAGTATGCGTAACTCGATCTTTGTGTTGATTGCTATCCCAACATCACTTGTGTCGACCTTTACAGCGATGTACTTATTCGGATTCTCTTTCGACTTGATCAGTTTAACCTCACTTTCTCTTGTGGTTGGCTCACTTGTGGATGATGCCATTGTGGTTATCGAAAATATCTACCGCCACATGGAAATGGGAAAAAACAGGATTCAGGCGTCATATCAAGCCGTAAAAGAGTTGGGAATGACTGTAACCGCCATTACCCTGGTGCTGGTTGCAGTATTCCTGCCAATTGCATTTGTAACGGGTATCGTTGGTGATATTCTACGCGAATATGCGGTAACGATCGTGGTCTCAATGTTGCTAAGTTTGCTGGTATCATTCACTTTAGTTCCGTGGATGACTTCGAAATGGGCCAAGCTGGCTATCCCGCAAGACAACTTTACAGGAAAAATATTGAACGTGTTTGAACGTGGCATCGATGCCTTTAGTAGCTGGATTTTAAACTGGATGCATTGGTCGTTGAAACACAAGGCCATCACCTTAATTGGTGCATCCGCAATATTCTTCGGAACGTTTATGTTATTCCCAGCTGGTTATGTGGGTGGTGAGTTTGTTCCAGCGGGTGACCGTGGATCATTCATCCTGCGCCTTGAATTTCCACACGACATTAGCCTTGCAGAGAATAATGAAACGACCCGCAAGGTGGAGGAATATCTACAAAGCCTTCCTGAAGTAAATATGGTATATACAACAGTGGGGAAAAAATCAGGTGTCATCAGTACAACGGCAACGCCCTACTACACCGAAATTTCAGTAAAACTTGTCCCGCAGGATCAACGGAAAGTTACTTCGAACATTTTCGCGAGGAAAACCCGTGCCAAATTGGAAGAAATGATTATTGGCGCAAAAATCAAAGCCGTATCGGTGAATATCATGGGTAACGAAGACACACCCTTGAAATACTACGTCGTTGGACAAGATATGGACAGCGTAATGGCCTATTCACAAAAAGTATTGGCAGCCATGAAATCGATTCAGGGAACTGTTGAAACAGAACTTAGTGTCGATCGGGACAACCCCGAATACGAGATTAGCGTTGACCGCAACAAGATGACCAAATTAGGCCTGAACCTGGCTTCTGTGGGTGGTGTATTGAGAACTTCTTTTGCCGGAAATACGGACAATAAATTCCGCGATGGCGATAAAGAATATGATATGAACATTCAGCTGAACGAAGCTGACAGGCGTACAAAAAATGACCTCGAAAATATCTCCTTCGTTTCAATGAGCACCGGCCAGTTAATTACGCTCTCTCAATTCGCAGATGTAAAAGAAGCGAACGGCCCCTCACGTCTGGAACGATACAATCGAAATCCATCTGTTCAATTGACCAGTCAGATTATTGGCGTATCACAGGGTACGGTTCAATCTGAATTTGAAGCAAAACTTGCAGAATTGTCAGCTCCGGGATCAACTAAAGTTACCACGTCAAAACAAACCAAACTGATGGCTGAATCCTTTAAAGATTTGGCGCTGGCTTTCCTGGCTGCAATCTTATCAGTTTACCTGATCATGGTTGTTCTTTACAACAGCTGGGCAGATCCGTTCGTGGTAATGTTCTCGATCCCACTTTCGATAACAGGTGCTATCTGGGCACTGGCATTAACCAATCTTACATTGAATATTTTCTCGATTCTGGGTATCGTGATGTTGGTTGGCCTTGTTGCCAAAAACGCCATTTTGATTGTGGATTTTGCCAACGAACTAATTGCCGGAGGAAAAGAGCTCGTCGAAGCAATTTCAGAGGCCACAAAACTTCGCTTCCGTCCAATCCTGATGACCAACGTATCAATGATTATTGGTTTGATACCGCTGGCTCTTTCCAGCAGTGAGGGAGCTGAATGGAAAAACGGGATAGGTTGGACCTTGATCGGCGGCTTGACTGTATCGATGATCTTGTCCATGATCATCGTTCCCGTGATGTATTACATTGTGAAAAGACTGCAATTTAAAATGGGATTTACTACCGAAAAAGAAATCGTTTTAGAAGATTAATCCTGAATATTAACCATTAAAGTGAAGTCTGAAAGCTTAGGCATTAGGCTTCACTTTTTTTTATAGTAAAAAAACATATTCATGAACGCACTCAAACCAGGAACATCATTGAACGGCGCTGTTTGAAAAATGATGATTAGTCCAAATTTTTGAACATCTTTCTGCACAGTGTCAACAAAAATGAAAAGAGAAATACGAATTGAGTCAATAGTTAATCCCAAAAAGCGAAAGAACTTTTGATCTTTATTTTGACATTTCCATATCGATTCCCACACCCTTTATTACGCTGGAAATAAAAATCATATTATTGTCCCAACAACCTCAGCATGTTATAAAAGTACTTTCACAAACTCGTATTTTATTCTAGTTTTATAGCATGATCGAAATGATTGTCTATTTTGGAATAGCCCAGTCTATTTTTGCAGCCATCCTAATACTTACAAAAAAACCGATAGGTATTGCTGATAAAATTTCTGCAGCTTGGCTTTTTACAATGTCGTATTCATTTATCGTCAATGCGATCAAGATCCGTTATAATGTGACAGATGGACTGTGGGCGATGTCCACCATTCCTGCTTTGACATCTACCCAGTATCTTTTCCTTTATTCAAAATATATTTCCAGGGAATACGACAAATTCCAGACGAGAGATTATCTACATTTTCTACCGGCGCTGATTGGGTCAATCGTCGTTTTGGTTTTATACACAGGAAGAGGATGGACAGACATAAAAACATTTGCCAGCTACAGCAATCAAATACTTTTCCCACGCGTCATTCTCGGAAATGCTTTCATCGTCTGCTTGTGGGTGTATTCAATTGCAACATTTATTCGAATCAGGAATTACAAAAGACAAATTGCAAATTTTTACTCGTTCGAATCAAGACGAATAAATTTAAATTGGCTATTATTTTTAGCAGTTTCATTCTTTTTTATTTATCATATTATCATTGTAGCAAGTGCTTATAATATCAGATCTGGACATGTATTAAACATTGAATTGTTTCGCAGTGGCTCGTTGTTATTCTTCGTTTATATTCTAAGTTTTGGTGGATTAAGGCAACAACAACTCATATCGGAAGACAAACCGATAAAAATCAATAAGGAATCATCCTTCCAGGAGGCAACGTCAGATCGATATAAAAAGTCGGGATTAAAAGATGATCAGGCTGAAATATATTTGAAACGATTGGTTGACTACATGAACCGAGCAGAAGCATGGAAGGACAATGAACTGTCTGTGGCGAAATTGTCAGAACAAACAAAGATTCCCAAGTACTACATCACCCAAATTCTTAACGAGAACCTTCAAAAAAATTTCTACACCTTCGTTAACGAATACCGGACAGAATACGCCAAAGAACTCATCAAATCACCGAAATACGAGAATTGGTCGCTACTCGCAATTGCCTATGAATGTGGGTTTAATTCAAAATCCGTTTTCAATAACTTCTTCAAGAAATATACGGATATGACTCCTTCGGAATATAAAAACCAGATTTCTACAAGTTCAAATTAGTAAAATCGAATTCACGGTATTACAACGCGTTGTCCCTAATGAAAATCGGACAACCAGACGGTTGTCTGATGTTCGGAATAGATACTAACCTTTAGACAATGTTCCCAAATCGAAATCAAGCATGTTGTTCATTCTATTTAACGATGCCTATTTTCATTTTCTCTTGCCTCACTGCAAGCACGATGAATCTTCAGTAACTCATCCTTTTCCGATCTTGTCAGTTTCTCACACCATTGAACCTTCTCTTTAACAGAAAGATGATCAGTTTTCAGGAATGGACAGTCGGGAACCCGCTCTACAAACGGGCATTTAAAAGTTAACCCATAGATGTAGCTATGATCTTCCATTATACCTATTTGTTTCAGGATCATTTATATTGATCTTTTCTCTGGTATTAATCAGCACACTTATTAAAATAATACAAAATCAAAGCTTGCGGGATTAACTTGCGCTTATCACTTACTCACGACACACCTCAGTTCCGTGTGGTCAAAACGAATGCCCCTATCGGTTCACCCCTCAAGCTTATCTACTCCCCCTTAAAAAAGACCGAATTATCTGCAAATTCCTGTTGAATTATAGAAATCACATAGTCTTAAAATCCCTGAAAACATTTAGTTGTTTACGAGAATCTTTTTTACAGATATTGAGCTGCCAGCCTGTAATTTGATTAAGTACAATCCATTCTCCAATGACAAACTATTCCAGGTGATCTGGTGCAAGCCTGCTGATTGTATTTCATTTAGAATAGTTTTTAAATTGCGACCGGTTAAATCAACAACATTGATAGCTACTGATGAAGATTCTGCCAATTGATAGTGTATTTGTGCAACGCCATTGACTGGATTTGGGTACACTTTCATTTCATTCAGGTTCTGACGCAAGTCATTTGTAGCTGTTGGTATTTCGTACACCGAATTGGCGACCAGGCTGTTTAAATAAACTTCCAGGTTGGTATATCCATCAGCATTAGTTGTGTTGCGATCTGTTGCGTCATTTTTATTCAAGCTATGGGCATCCTCCCAATCATCAGGCATGCCATCATGATCTGAATCGGTTGGGGCAGGCGTTGAGTTCAAAATTGGCCAACCACCAACAGATGCTTGAGTATCAATAATACCTGTATTAGCGCCATAGGTATCGCCAAACTGGTTTTGACCTGTTCGGGTCTCTTCAACCACCCGGGTGTCAATTGTGTCCCGTTTGGGGAAATTTGCTCCTGCATATTTCAATACTGATTCATAAGCCTGCTCTGCTGTTTCTGTCTGAATATTCCCCGTTGGGAAAGGGTCTGTCGCTTTAAAAGTTGCCAGACTGATGACATCAGAGTGTGGCTGTACCCCACCAGACCAGTTATCGGCAGTGATATTGGGATATCCATACACGTAATTTCCGGTAACATACCACTTACTAATTGGATTGGCATCATCAGCATCTGATGGATTAATGATACGGTATTTTTTACTTGAACTGGTTGCTGGTCCATACTTGTAATAGTTATTAACCATATTCTGGTTACCTGATTCACCACCATAGGCACTATTGAATCCCCAGTTGTAAATCACGTTATTTCTGAAGTCAACAATTTCGGTAGAAGCTGTTGACAAATGGTAACGTGCTCCACAGAAACGCGGATTTCGACTGGTGTGATCTGCAATTAGGTTGTGGTGAAATGTTGCTTTCATACCACCCCAGATCCCTCCGTAGCCATGGTTTCCTTTTTCATGAATGGAATGCCACAGGCTTTCGCTAACAATGCACCATTGCATGGTAAAATTGGCGTTGTCGTAAAACGATGCAGCTTCATCAACCGACCAACTCATCGAACAATGGTCTATGATGATGTTCTTGTGATTACGACCGTTCATGGCATCATCCTGGACACCTCCGACATCGCCCAACCGCGAGCGGATGTAGCGAATAATCACATTGTCGGCATCTACCGTCAGTGTATTATCCCTTAGGCAAATACCATCACCCGGCGCCGTTTGTCCGGCAATGGTGATATTGCTATTTTTGATGCTAAGCCTGCTTTTTAGCCGAATGGTTCCCGACACACGAAAGACCACCGTGCGCGGGCCATAAGCTTCTATTGCTGCCCTCAAACTGCCAGCGCCACTATCATTCAGGTTGGTCACTTCAATAACAGCGCCTCCACGCCCCCCGGTGGTATAAGCGCCATGCCCCTCGGCTGATGGAAATGCCAGCGTTTGTTGTGCATTCGTTAAATCCGGGAGGAAAAGACAAATGACTAGAGCCAAAATTCCTATCCAAACTGTTTGTGTTGTATTGTTCCCACTTCTTTGTTGAAATACCTTTCTATTCATGGTAATTTATTTTAGTCGATATTAATTTTAAAAAGTTCATCACCGATTTATAAGACGATAAAATTGAGTTGTTCAAGAGTCCATCTCCTGAACTTCTATTCAAAATGAGTAGTTACTGAGCGGAGAACAAGGTTTTGAAGCTATTCCCCTTTTTAGGTTGGGTAGGTTTTTAGTTTGAAATGTGAACGCTAACAAAACTAACGAACCGCCTCTGATTTCAAGAAAGAAAGCTCGAAAATATTCTGTCGGCGCTCACAAATGAAATAGTCTGAACCACTGATTCTTACAAGAATCCCATCTCCTTTAGCCAAGCCTCGCACAAGTCCGTCCACAAGTTGGTGGAGCCAGGATTGTTACGTAAAGCGATTGAGTGACCGCCTCTTGGGAAAATATGCAGGGTCGATAGAACGCCTGCTTTCTGTAAAGCCATATAATAGCGAACGCTGTTCATCGGGTTGACGACAGGGTCGTTGGAGGCGCAGGTAATGAAAGCAGGAGGTGTTTTTGCAGTTACATTGAGTTCGCCGGAAAATTGGGTTTCCAATTCGTCGCTGGCATTTTCTCCCAACAACGCATCGCGGCTCCCTTTGTGCGCATCCTGTTTCATGCTGACGGTGCCTGAAACCAAAATTTGAAAATCCGGTGCAAATGCAATGTTATCAAGCGAATCGCCGATGTTTGAATAATCTTTTGTAAAAGTTGCCATATTGGCCGTAACGCCGCCTCCCGCAGAACATCCCATCACCCCGATCTTATCGGGATCAATCCCCCAGTCTTTAGCGTGGCTGCGTACAATTTTCATGGCTCGCTGGGCATCCATAATAGGCCCGAAAGCCGGATCTTTCAAATCAGGTGAGGTTGGCAGCCTGTACATCACAACAAATGCGTTCACCCCGAAGGTGTTGAACCACTTGGCCAGTTGCAACCCGGCAATATTATAAGCTTCTTTGTGATAGCCTCCCGGAGGGAAAATCAGCACGGCCGATCCTTTGTTTTCTTCTTTGGAGGTGAAAAATGGGTACATTCCCGGGGTACCGATTTGGGTCACCCGTTCACGCTCTTCAACCCTTTGCAAATGCATGCCTTTGGAGTTGGGCATTTTTCCTTCGGGCCACAAGGGCACGTAATCTTGTGAAAAAACCAATCCTGTTTGAAATACCAATACGACTAAAATTAACTGTTTCAAAACCTTATGCTTAATTCCGATTCTCATTGCTCTTTCAATCTATTTTCTGTAATTAGTTATTTGTTTTTTGTTTGGCCAGGTTCTTCAATCCCTGAAAAACAAGCCTGGCAACTTCCTTTGCACCAGCTGGTTGAAAATGCGTATTGTCATGATGTTCTTCAGGATAAGCTTCGTAAACGCCAGCGGGGAGATTCATAAAATAATGTGTCGTCACATAGTCTTTCCCTTTTTTCGAAAAGAAATCCATGGATAGTTGGTTCAAATCGATCACATCAACATTTAACTCTTTGCCAATCTTTTTGACGGCGTCCGGATAGTCACCATGCACATTCTGCAAATGGCCATCTTTCCAGGGATAATTTCGCGCCACAGGCGTCAAAAGAATAGGTGTGCCACCTTTTTCGCGGGTTTGGTTCGCAAAAAGACGGAGGAACTCTTTGTACCCTTCAACATTCACATAACGCTCGGGCTTGTTTACCGAAGCATCGTTGTGCCCAAACTGCATCAATACCAGATCGCCGGGTTGGATACTGTCGTACACTTCGCGCCAACGCCCTTCCTGGAAAAACGTTCGTGTACTCCTCCCGCCCCTGGCGCGGTCATCAACGACAAGACTGTCTGCTTGTATCAATTCACCAAGCAAGGAAATACTGTCTTTCGCCACAAATTGTTGAAACACCTGTCCCCAGCCCGTAATTGGATAGCGTTTTCTCATGTAGCCATTTTCGAGAGCATAGTTGGCCACGGTTGAGTCCCCAATGATCCAAACTTTACTGGTTTTTCGCTGTTGATTTTCGCTCTTTTTGGTACACGCATTGATCACGGGAAGAACTCCCATTGCTACAATCATTAGCAAGGTGCCCAAAATCTTTCTCGAATAGCTCATAATCACTTGTTTTTTAGGGTGGTCGTATTTTTTGTAACTATGCTACTATCAATATTCTGAAGGATTTTATCCTTCAGAATATTGATATCCAACAACAAATTATCGAACCATATATTTTACGACCTTTCGTTGTGCCGGACTTACAATTTGATAGAGGTAAAGTCCTTTTTTCGATGGGATTGAAACATGAATGTTAGAGCCATTCCGAAAATCTTTAACCATCATTTTTTGACCAGCCAGGTTAAAGACATTTACAACACAATTTCCTTTCACTCCTTTAAAGATCAATTCATGGTTGGCTAATGAATAAGTGATATTGTTGAGTTTTTTGACCTCCAAAACAGAAGTAGCGTTCGCTGCAACTCCGTGGATGCAAACGTCGGCCAAACAGATTGTTTTCCCAGTAGCTTCTCCGCTGTACCAAGGATAAACCCGTACCAGTAAAGTGTCACCGTAACTTAATTTTTCCACAGGAATGGCCGAAACGGCATATATATTATTGGCAACCATACTCGAAAATTCCTGAATGACTTTATAGTCGGCAAAATTGTTGGTCGAATAGGAAATGCGGCAACGCATACCGCTACCACCCGCGCCACAAACATACATTCCAATGGAATCGATGTTTAGCTCGGAGCCTTCACTTGCAGAAATTCCAAACTGGATGTACCGTGTAGATACTTCATCAATTTCCCCGGCTGGCCAAACATCCCCATCCAGCAAATTGCGTTGGGTTAATCTTGAGGCATCGTAGCCACTTTCTTCGGGCCAAACTGCTTTTGAGTTTGGTGCTGCGTAACGTTGCACGTACATATCGCTCCAAGACTCATCCACCGGATTGGCGGGACCATCCAGGGTGTAGTCGGCACTTTTCGACAATTCCCAGAAAAGTTTGACATCAGCACCGCCTGTCAAATGAATAAAATTCGCCGTTAACGGGACTGTTTTCGTGATGTTGCCGTTGGTCACGGTTAATGTTCCCGATTTTGCACCTGCCACAGCCTGGCTGGCGTTGATATAAAACTTAGTAAAATCCAGGTTGTTATTGGCATAGTCCATGGTAATTGAGGAAGCATATGTTCCATCTTTGCTTGCCGCAATGGAAAAACCATCGGAAACAGATAGAGTAAACGTTCCTGAGGCTGGATCAAGATCATAACCAGTGATGGTTAATTCCCTGTTGACCGTTTGTCCTGTATAAGCATCTCCAAAATCACAAGATGTAGGGTTAATCAATACATCCGTTGAAGTGTTGATGTAGGAAGCCAGAATATTTTGTCTGTACATGTCCTGAGCACACAACCTTGCCACCAATGTTCCTCCCATGGCGTTGGGATGGGTACTATCGTCGTTGCAGAACAGGAGTTGTGTACAGTAAGCGTCACCGTAGGCTTCATACTGCTGTTTCGTGAGCGTAGTCAGATCAATCAAAGGTACATCCAGTTCCTGTGCCACTTCTTTAATGGCATAGGCATAATCGTACGTGTGATCACTCTCAGGAACGCCCCAGTCGCCGCCCAAATCATGACGCCCTTTGCGGGTGATTTTTCCACCACTAAAATACTTGCGGCACATGGGCGTGGCCAATATCGGAGTGGCACCCAAGGCACGTGTTTCGTTCACATAAGCCCTCAGGTAAGTTTTGAAAGTTCCCTGAGCTGTTGTTCCCCGATAGTCAGCAGTTGGGTCGGTCAAACGGACAGTGTCACCGTCAAGCCCATCGTTTTTTTCATCATTGTGCCCAAACTGGATGATCACATAGTCGCCCGGCTGTATTTGCTTTTTTACGGTTGTCCAGTAAGGTGCTTCTTCATAAAAACTTTTACTGCTGGCGCCACTTTTAGCGCGATTGTTAATGGTGACATCGGAAGTGAAAAACTGCTGGAACATCATTCCCCAGCCCCGTTTGTCGGTTGTGTTCTCATCGTAGCTGGCCATGGTAGAATCGCCAATGGTGTGAACTGTTACTGCACGGGTTGTGAAAACGGTTCCCAAAAAAATGAGGTGGATGAAAATTAATTTAAAAGATTTCATTGCTTTAAAATTGTTTATTATTGAAGTTTTTAAATGAACTCCAGTTGATCCACTCTCGTTTTTGGCGAAATGTCGATCGTTTCAGGTTCATCTATTTTTATCGGTCACATTTATAATTTAAGAAAGTTGAAATGCCTGCCCCCAATTCGGGGACAGGTTATTTCTTATACACAATAGCTTGATTATCTTTCCTAAAATAAAACTTTATAAGCCTTTTGATTCACTACTAAGATGTAAATTCCCCTTTGCAAATTGATTGATTTCGAATAATATCGATCAAGAACAAAATCCTGTAACACGACAGTTCCATTCAATGATATCAGTCGCAATTTGGCTCCCAATGGGGCATTTTTCACATACAAAGTTGAATGGGCAGCCCAGGCAACAATGTCATCTTTGGCAATCGTTGAAACGCCAACGGTACCACTTGTTGACTCTACATTGGAATAGGCACTCAAAGCTCCATATTCACTGGCTGCCTGAACCTCATACGAATAATCATTCCCGTCCACGGCTGTCGTGTCCGTAAAAGAACTCTCAGTTGTAAAACCAATCACTTCGGAATTACGCGTAACAACGTAGCAAATCGCATAATCTACCGGTGCCCAGCTGACGGTATTTCCAGACAGTGAAATGACCGGAGCTTCGGTGCTTTCGGTTTTTATCCTCGGATCCCAGCCATCAGAACCGGAAGTTACGTTTTCATAGGTGTATTGAGCTGCTTCTTCATCCGTGAACGAGTTCTTCGCTGTTCCGGTAACGGTATTGATGACATTCCCCTGGTCATCCGTCACGTCGTATTCATACGTGTCGATCCGCTGGCTTAAATCAAGCGGGTTTCCGTCGGCATCCATGGAATTATAATCGGCAAAAATGGCCGGGATGGCGCCCATCTTGTAATACCAGCCAACCGGATAAATATTGATTTTACAAGTGGTGTTGAAAAAAGAGGTTTTGGGCGCACCATGCCATGGCCGTCCGAAATAGGTCGTCGCACCGTCGATACCATCAATGGTACAATTACTAAAGACATAGCCCCATTTTGTGCCTTCGTCGTGGCTTGGAGCGACAATGTAACCGCCTGACTGGCGCTTGCAATAGATGGTATCCTGATCAAAGAAAACATCGCCACCACCGTAAATGAAGTCCACGGCACCTTCGATTTTGCAATGCAGCAGGTAATGCCGATAGTCCACGTGGCTATATGTAGTCAGGTAAGTATCCTGATAACTTCTCAGCCAGCAGTTTTTCAGAATAATGCGGTCACCAATCGTGTAGAGCGCCAGAGCTTGAGGGCCGCTCACATTGTCGTATCCGAATTTGTTTTCAAACGTGATGTTTTCGAAATAACAATTGGATGAGTTGATAACAGCAGTTGCCCCCACTGAGACATGATAAACCGTTGAATCGGGGTATTGAGGTGATGCACCGGCAAGGCGGGCATCTGAAATAATCACGCTGTCGCGTTCCTGTCCAATCAAATGGATGCGCGGCTTCGTTTCCGGAATATCAACATGCCCGGAATAAACACCGTTTTTAATGAAAATCAAATAAGGCACAGCACTGTTGTCTGGGGCCGCGTCAATGGCAGCCTGAACGGTTGTAAAATCGCCAGTACCATCTTGAGCAATAACGGCATCAAACAATCGTGCTGCTGGAATTGGCCTGCTCATGGTTTTAAAATGAACTGTAATTCCGGTAAAGGCATTTCCTGCCATATCGGTGAGTGCACTGTCGGGAACAGTAAATGTATACTCAGTATCGTAAGTGAGTTTTGTGTATGGGAAAGTAACTGTTTTAGAACCGAATTTCGGCATCAACACGGTTTCCCCCAATGTGCAGTCTCCTGCCCCCACTGCCATTTTTTCGTCGAAAGTCAACACAATCGACCCATTGGAAGTGGCGTTGGTTGCTCCTTCTGCGGGAACCGTTGAAATTAATGTGGGCGCGATGCTGTCGTTCACAATTTCTTTGTCAGCAAAAACAAAAATGTTAGTAATGGCTGTTCCGTCATTTCCTGATCCGGGGCTTACCAAGGTGCTGTTTGTATCGGCAATCCAGCGGACAAATACTTTCTCCTGCCCTTCATATTCTTTCGGCAGAGTTGCATTGAGATCGGCCCAGGTACCGGATACATCGACTGTATCAAGATTAACAAAGTCAGTATCATTTAGCGAACATTGCATTAATTGCGATTCGTAATGTTGATAAGAACCCGCCATCTGCGCTTTTACCTGAATATTGGAATATCCCTCGGTTGAGAACGAGGCTTCCCAATAACGGCGGTTCGAAGCGAAATCCGATTCTACAGTCCACAAATAAGCGCAAGGATAAGCAGGGCTAAACGCAGGCGTGTGCCCCAACCAACCAGTTACAGAACCATCCTGATTGTAAACATTAAGCAGCCCGGTGTTCGAAGTTTCCGAATAATAATCACCACCACGAGACGATTTTGGGTCTATTGACCTGAAATCCCAGCCTGTGATAAATGGCACTTCGTCGAAGGTTGCAGAGAATGATTTGTCGCCGTCAACAACGATCGTCCGGCTTGTTGCCGTTGTGTTATCTTCCCAATAACTGAAAGTGGTCACCGGATTTGGAACGACCTCCATCGAAACTGTTGTGCCTGCTTCATATTTGCCATCTGTTGGCTCAGGGGTTAATTTTACTTCGCCCCATTTACTGCCTAAAATATCAACCGTAAAATTATAGGTTGTCAAGGCTTCGTAAACGGCTACGATAGTGGTATCACTGTTGATCGTGAACGTATATGGTGAAGTGGATGACAAAACAGTCCCATCACCATCCTGCCATTCTTTAAATTGATAGCCAAAATTACGGGTTGCAGCCGTTAAGGTAACTTCTGTTCCGTCATCGAACTCATTGCCAACCGGGAAAGTGGTTACCGAACCAGCCCCTGAAGGAGAAACAGTAGCATTCAACTTATAGGTAGGAATACTGGCGATGGTTCCTTGCGTATGCCCGTGTACGACGATATTGGCTAATCCAACTTGCTTGGTATCGCCTAAGTTATAGATATAGACATAAAGCCCACATGTTCCATCTGAAGCAGGAACCGACAAGGAAGACAAGTCATAGGCGACATGAGGATCGTTTCCCTGGCCGTTCCTGACTGGCTGAATACCTGATGCCAGCGAGGTCAACGTTCCATCGGTTGATTTCCAGTAGATGTCCATGTACCCACTGTTCGTTCCAATCCGAATGGCATCGAATGATATGGAATCCGGCGTGAAAGTCAATCCTGTTTTTGGGCGGATGTTGAAGCTCACCAAATCAATATCAGTAGCTGAACCTGTTTGTACCGTTGGATTGAACAAGGTATAGGTAATATTATCTTCCGTGCGGGTTTGTTTGTAGAAAAGGTTACTACCACTGGCCACCCAATCCACGCTGAAAAAAGCGTCGGATCCATCTGAATAAGTGGCCATTTGTCCTTCTTCACCAGTACTAAAAGGCCAGGTAATGGTCGTCATGTCATCAACAACCGCACCTCCTCCGACATATTCAGCTCCCGATATTTTGAAATAGTCAAGCGTGAAGTTTGCCGATCCACTATCTGAAGTTGTATTGGCAATCAACCGGACAATCACTTTGTCTTTATTTCTGGCTGAAATCGCCACCTTGTAATCCTGATAAAGCCACCAGCCGGACAAAGCGTTGTAACTTCCGGCATCGACCCACGAAGCCCCATCGTCTGTGGAATAAACAAGCTCCAGATAATCATCGGTTGAATTCTGTCCGCCAGCGATTGAAAAATCAACGGCTATCGAATCATATCCGGCAGTGGGAAAAGAAAACTGAAAATAATTCTTATGATTTTCCGAAGCCGAATAATCGGAGATTGTGCTCGGCCCTTGAAACATGATACGGGCAACGTAATTGTTATAGCCGGTTTT
>DATFMO010000611.1:0-9500 GCA_035266925.1 Sunxiuqinia sp.
AAACATCAAATTACATCAACTTCAGCTTGAACTGATTGAGCATTATTTGAAAATTAGTTTGGTGCCGCTCCGCAGCAACTTTTTGGATTTATGGAACTATCGGCTTTCCTGTTATGTGAAGCCCACCAACGATAAATACATGATTCGGCGGGGCGTGGAGCAGCTCACAGGTTTGGTGCAACAACTGGAACTTTTCCTGGAACAATTGGAGGATTTGGAGCCACCCCCTTTTCTGTTGAAAGCACAAGAATTATTTGAGCGATTCAACCAGCTGGTGCGAAAAAGCAAACAAAAGGCCATCGGCAAAAAGCTCACACACGGCGACATCAACCGATTTGACAACCTGTTTCGACGCAAAAAGAAAGAGTTGATTCGCGAATTGCTGGACCTAATCTATACGCTGGATTGCTTCATTTCGGTGGCTGGCACCATCGACAAATTTGACTTTACCATTCCGGAATATGACCACTCACCCACTCCGCAACTCAGCATTTATTCACTATTCCATCCATTTGTTGACGATTGTGTGAAGAACGACATTCAACTTGGAACGGCTTCCAACTTGTGTTTTCTCACCGGCCCCAACATGGCGGGCAAATCCACCTTTTTGAAAGCCATTGGACTGGCTGTTTATTTGGCTCACCTGGGCTTTCCTGTTCCGACATCGTCGATGAAAACCACCGTTTTCAATGGTTTGATTACCACCATCAACCTTCCCGACGATATTAACCGTGGTTACAGCCATTATTATTCAGAAGTACGAAGGGTAAAAGAAACGGTGCTAAAAATTCTGGAGCATAAAAATGTACTGGTCATTTTCGACGAACTATTTCGGGGCACCAATGTGAAAGATGCCTATGAAGCTTCCTACAAGATCATTCAAAAGCTGGTACAAATCAAAGATTGCCTGTTTTTCATTTCAACACACATCAACGAAATCACGGCCGAGTTTGACCACCAGCCCATCAGTTATCATTACTTCGACTCGAAACTCGTTGCTGATTCGCCCGTTTACGACTACAAACTGAAATCCGGCATTTCGGCAGAGCGAATGGGCATGCAAATCATCAAAAATGAAAAGATCATCGATTTGCTGGACGAAGTGATTGGTAAGCAACAACAAGTGTCATCGAGACTGCATGAAGACTATAGTGACTAAGCGCAGATCATTAAAAATGATTATATTTGAGTGATGCTCACCAAGAACGACATATTATCCAAACTAAGAGAGATCAAGCCAACGCTCCATCAGGAATATGCTGTCCGCGAAATTGGACTGTTTGGCTCATTTAGTGATGAAAGTTTCACTGAAGATAGTGACATTGACATACTGGTGGAGCTCGAAAAGCCAATCGGCTGGAAATTTTTCTCATTGGAAATTTACCTCGAAAAAATTTTCAATAGAAAGATCGATCTAGTCACCAAAAACGCACTCAAAGCACAACTCAAAGAGCGGATTCTTCAACAAGTAAACTATATTTAATTTGAAAAAGAAAGATCGAACATACACGATGTATCTTGAAGATCTGTTGGAGGCTATATCACGCATTGCAGAATAAATAAAAGGGTATTCGTTTGACCAATTCAAAAAGGACTATAAAACGGTTGATGCAGTGGTCCGAAACTTTGAAATCATTGGTGAAGCATCCAAAAATCTTCCAGAGGAAATAAAAATGAAATATCCCGAAGTTCCCTGGAAAGAAATGTATTTGCTGAGAAATAAAATTTCTCATGAATATTTTGGGATCGACTACGAAATCATTTGGGATGTCGCATTAAACTATTTGCCAGAAAACAAAGTCCAGATTGCTAAAATCTGGGAAATTGAAAAAAAGAACTCCCCATCCAAAGACTAAAGAAAATTTCAAACCTAACAATTTATCATTCACTTCCCAGTTAAATTCCGAACCGGCTAAAGATTAATTACCAGTGAATTTACAGTCCAGCTAATCAAATCACATTTCTTAACTAAATTACCCCTAAACAAGCTCATTCATTTTTTATTCCAGACTTGCAAAAGTGATTTTAATGGTTTAATTTTAGTAACCTATAGGTTACTTTTAGACTACTTCATGTTACATTAAAATTACCTGCTATGGAAACATCACTCATTGAAAAATACGACCGGTCGCGGTACAATCTTCTCAAATGGTTCACCATAGGATGGGCCATCTGGTTTGGAGGTTTCATCTTGAAAGACCTGATTCAACAACCCATTATTTTAGGAATCATTTCAATTGTCGGACTGTTCGGATGGTTTCTTTTCCTGATCAATCTGACCCGGATGAACAAGCTCGGAAAGGTGATCAAATCAAATGAAGGTTTGAAAAATGCGCTTGCAGACGAGCTCAGCATCCACAATCGAAACAAGTCGTTTATCATTGGATTTTGGGCCTTTGTAATTGTCAGTAGCGTTTGTTTTGGATTATCCATTTTTACCAATATTTCGGCTTTTATTGTGTGCGAAATCACGATCTATTTTGGAACACTTTCAGCCTTAATTGCATCAATAATCTACAACAGGGGCTAGCTATGGGGAATTGGGAGTTGCGCAATCAGATTAAAGTTCAACGGGCAATTAAAAATATCACTCAGGAAGAGCTCGCCGAAAAAATCGGTGTGACCCGGAAAACCATCAACACCATCGAAAATGGCAAATTTGTTCCGTCAACGATTTTAGCCATTCGATTGGCCCGGTACTTTGGGATTGGTGTTGAAGACCTGTTTGAACTGGTTGAAAAATAAATGCAGGAAAAGCTAATCTTTCGCGAATGGATCTCGGTCACGACATGTCGTGACCGTACAGAAAGCGTGATCAAGGATAAGAGGCACCGAATGAATAATCGAAAATGACCGTCAGCCAGCAGCAACATGGCATTCTTTTGAAAGTATCCGCCGATTCCTCCCCGATCTTGCTATCTTTGTTTTTCAAGTATAACCTTCAACTAAAATCAATATGAGAGCAACAATTGCTATTTTCCTGCTCGCTCTGATGAGCACTGCGGTATCCGCACAAAACAAAACCGACATTAGCCTTTTCTGGAAAAAAGATCATAAACAAGTCAGCTCCATTGAGTCACTGACCGGTAATTTGTACCAGGACGTTGGCCATCATGGGCCAGCTGTAGAAAACGAATGGGTAGGCTTTCGACTGTACTTCGACAAGAAAGTGTCCATTGATGTGTATAACAAAACCAAGCCTCAGCTGGAGCTGAAAGGCGCCGAATGGTACCCAACACCTGAACAGCAAAAAGAAGGCTGGGGAGCCGACCAGTACAAAGTGGGTCAAACGATGGGACTCGGCGGCGTTCGTCTCTGGGATGGTGAAAAAGAAGTGCTGCTGAACCCGGTGAGCAAACGAATTGCCCGTGTTAAAAAAGAATTCAATCAATCGTACATGGAGATGTTGTCGGAGGGTGTTCCTTACAAAGGCGATACCATTTCAGTACTGGTACGCGTGACGGTTTTTTCCGGTTCCCGGGAAGCTAAAGTTGAAGCGTTTGCCTTCAGCGACAAGCCGGTTCAGTTTTTAACCGGCATCAATTATCACCCGAAAACAGATACCAAAGTTGGATCGAATTATATTTGCACCTGGGGATTGCATCCCGAAGATGTAGCAGCAATTCGCCTGAACATTGGAGCGGCAATCATGTACAATCCGGATGATTTTCAGAAGATGCAGAAAACACCGACTGCTTATTGGCTGATCTCCAAACCCTGTTACTATGTATCAACTTACATTACTTCCGCAGGTGAGAAAGAAAAAGGGTTCGGCACGATGAAGGATTTCGTGAATTATGTGGAAAAGCTGAAACTTGAACCAGGAAAGTGAGATGATGAGAATGTGGGATCGCGAAAAACTCCTAAAAAGAAACGTCATTCCGAACTTGTTTCGGAATCTCCTGAATTCCGGGAGATCCTGAAACAAGTTCAGGATGACGCTAAAACATTGGACAAAAAAATCCCGCCATCGAGCGGGATTTTTTGATTTATGCTTTGGCTTTTGCCAATTTCTCTTTTAGTAAGCCTGGGATTTCCGAAGGCTCTTTGGCCACCGGCACGTCAGCTGCAGCAAAGGCTTTGATTTTCTCCTCGGCTGTTCCTGCACCACTGGAGATAATCGCTCCTGCATGTCCCATTCGTTTTCCCGGAGGCGCTGTTTGTCCGGCAATAAATGATACCACCGGCTTGGTCATGTGCTTGGCAATGTATTCAGCAGCTTGCTCTTCAGCGTCGCCACCAATTTCACCAATCAGTACCACAGCTTCAGTCTCAGGATCATTTTCATACATCTCCAACAGGTCAATGTAGTACAATCCGGCAACAGGGTCGCCACCAATACCAACAACGGTGCTTTGTCCCATATCATTCATGGTCAACATATTCACCACCTCGTAGGTCAATGTACCTGAACGCGAAATCAAGCCAATGTTTCCTTTCTTGAAAATCATTGCCGGCGAAATACCGATCAATGCTTCATCCGGAGTAATCAGTCCCGGACAGTTTGGGCCAATCAACTTGGTTCCATTGCGTTGAATGATTGGTGTGATGCGGATCATGTCCTGAATGGGGACACCTTCTGAAATGGCAACCACCAAATCAACACCGGCATACGAAGCTTCCAAAATCGCGTCCGCTGCGAATGGCGCTGGCACAAAAATAATGGATACGTTTGCTCCAGTTTCTTTAACCGCTTCTTCAACGGTATCAAAAACAGGAATGCCGTGTACTTCCTGGCCACCTTTTCCCGGAGTTGTTCCGGCTACAATATTGGTTCCGTATTCTTTCATTCGGCCGGCGTGGAATTGTCCATCGCGACCGGTAATTCCCTGCACAAGCAGTTTTGTATCTTTGTTTACGAGAATACTCATCTTATCGGTTTTTTATTTATTGTCCTTTACTTAATTCAATTGCTTTCTGAGCAGCTTCACTCATTGTTTCCACCGTTGGAAGACCTGTTTCTTTCAGCAAAGCCAAGCCTTCTGCTGCATTTGTTCCTGACAAACGTACAACAATTGGCATGTCGGTTTTGAGGATTTTTAATGCCTCAATCAAACCACGAGCAACATCGTCACAACGGGTGATTCCACCAAAAATGTTGATCATCACAGCATTTACATTTTTATCTGAAAGAAGAATGTTCATGGCATCAACCACTTTTTGTGGACTTGAACTACCACCGATATCCAGGAAGTTAGCAGGCTCACCGCCATACAACTTAACCATGTCCATAGTTGCCATGGCCAATCCGGCTCCATTCACCATACAACCGATGTTTCCATCCAGCTTCACGTATGAAAGGCCTTTCTCTTTGGCATCAATTTCTTTCAGCTCATCTTCGTCAGCTTCGCGCATCGCTTCCACTTCAGGTTGGCGATACAGCGCATTGTCATCGAAGTTCATTTTACCATCGATCGCCCAAATCTTGTTATCCGGTGTCAACACCAGTGGATTAATCTCAGCAATCGTTGAGTCCGTTTCAACGAACAATTTGTACAACTTTTGCAGAATCACACCAGCCTGACGCGCCAATTTGGCATCGCCGAACAATTGCATACCAATGTTACGAGCCTGGAAATCCAACAATCCAGTTGATGGATCAATTGGGAACTTGTGAATCAACTCAGGGGTGTTTTTTGCGACTTCTTCAATCTCTACACCACCTTCAGAACTTGCCATCAAAGTCACTGTCTTGGTGTTACGATCATTGATCAAACCAACATAAAATTCTTTAGCAATATCAACGGCTTCTGCCACCAACACTTTTTCAACGGTCAGCCCTTTGATGTCCATGCCCAAAATTTGCCTGGCAGCCTCAACCGCTTCCTGCTTGGTTTTGGCCAGTTTAACACCACCAGCTTTCCCGCGCCCACCAACGAGCACCTGTGCTTTAATGACGACCATGCCATCTTTCTCTGCCATTACTTTTTCTACTTCCTCAACCGAATGGCAAAGTACATCGTTCGGTACCGGAAGGCCGTATTTTTTGAAGATTTGTTTGGCTTGATATTCGTGTATCTTCATAATTAAATATTAAATAAATTAATTAAAGGTTAGAGAATCTTTGTTTTGCTATAAAAGTATCAATTTATGTGTCGACAAGGAAACATTTCGCTCATCTCTACCGCTATTTTAAAACATATTAACAGCCGTCTTCCCGAATTGTTTGTGTGAATATTCTAATTTTTTGCAATCGATTGCAAAAAACAAAAAAGACAACATAACTACCTGAATATCTCGGATTTAAAAAACAACTTCGAAAATGTTATTTTTCGTTTTAAAACGCACTTTTTGAGGAGCATTGACAATCATTAACTTTTCCCGGTAACGTAAACGTTTCACAGAGCCGAGGGTTCCGTAAGAATTGAAACCGGCAACACCTTTTTTAAAATGAAATCGGACATTGGCAGAAGCTAAAAAATTACCGTAATTTTACCGCTCACAAATTAAAACCATGGAAAACGAAGTACGCAGACTAATTGGGCTGGAAGCAGCAGCCATTGCCAATATTCCGGTGACTGACCAATACGAAAAGGTGATCAAAATCATTGAGCAACGTGTGCACAAGAAGCACGGGAAATTGGTGGCCAGTGGCATGGGCAAGGCCGGGCAGATTGCGTTGAACATTGCCACGACATTCAGTTCGACAGGAACACCAGCCGTCTTTCTACATCCCAGTGATGCCCAACATGGCGACCTCGGCGTAGTTCAACCCAATGATGTGTTATTGCTGATTTCAAACTCGGGCAAAACGCGTGAAATCCTGGAATTGGTCGAACTTGCCGACAACTTGTATGAGAAACTGCCCATCATCGTCATCACTGGAAACCCGGAAGCTGAACTGGCAAAAATTGCCGACGTGGTGTTGCTCACCGGCAACCCGGATGAGGTGTGTACGTTGGGATTAACGCCCAGCACCTCTACTACTACAATGACAGTCATTGGCGATGTACTGGTGGTTTTAATGATGAAACACATTGGATTTACCAATGAAGACTATGCCAAGCGACATCATGGTGGCTACCTGGGCAACAAATCCCGCAGCCAGGCGCGTTTGTTGCAAAACAGCCTTCTTCAAAATAAAAAATAAGACCATGCGAATTACAAAAGAAAACACTGTTGGATTAGTTGTTGACATTCAGGAACGTCTACTTCCTGCAATGGCCGAACAAGAAAGCTTTTTACATCATACAAAAATCCTGATTGAAGGTATGCAAATCCTTGGTCTGCCACTGCTGGCGACCCAGCAATACACCAAAGGACTTGGCGAAACGGTTAAAGAAATCAGCTTGATCATCAAGGATTTCAGTCCGATTGAAAAACGTGATTTTAGCTGTTGTGATGAACTTGCAGTAGCTGACCAACTGAAAGTCAGGGCTGCGAAAAACGTCATTATTTGCGGTATTGAAAGCCATGTTTGTGTGTTGCAAACGGCCATTGATTTGAAAGAAGCCGGCTACAATCCAATCGTTGTGATGGACTGCGTGACTTCCCGACACTTGGACAATGTAGACCTGGCAGCAGAGCGTTTCCGCTACGAGGATATTTTGATGACCTCCTGCGAATCATTGCTTTTTGAGCTGACACGCTCATCCGCAGCCGACGAATTTAAAGCCATCTCGAAATTGGTGAAATAGGTGTTACTGATCTAAAACTATATGAAAATGCTCCTTTGGCTTGAAGTCGAAGGAGCTTTTTTGTTTATATAAGATTTCGAAAAGGTACTTCTCAACGGCCTGGTGGAGGCGCATGGTGGGTCAGTTTTTTTTGTCACAAAAGGTGAATGTGCCTATTGATACCGGTGTTATACCGAATCACGGGGCTCCACCCCGTGCTGATGCTTCCGCGCCTTTGGCGCTCGGCCCTTCCATTTTACCGGCCAACACTTCCCCCTTAGCGCCAAAGGCGCGGAATCAATAGCCCGGTCCGCAGGGCTGGGCTAACAAGATCAAAGATCAATCGCGGCGCGTCTGGTTTGTTCGGGAAAAATGAAAAAGTTTCACGCGCCACATGCCGAGTGATTTAGAAACAGAAAGCCCAAAAGGAAACCACACATTTTGGATTATATAAAAAACGCTCCCCTGGAAAAGTCCAAAGGAGCACTTTGTTTTTATTGCGAATTGATTTCCTCTAAATCAGGATTCCGTGTCCGGTGCTTTGTGAATCACAAAACGGTCCATAATCAGGAATAAGACGGGTACAATAATTAATGAAAGGAACAACGAGCTGACGAGTCCGCCGATCAATACCCAACCTAAACTGCTCTTCCATTCGGCACCGGGACCTGTGGCCAGGGCAATCGGCAACATCCCCACAATCAGCGCAAGGTTGGTCATCAGGATTGGCCGGAAGCGAAGCTTTGTTGCTTCTTTGACAGCTTTGACAGCCTCCACGCCTTCACGACGCAGGTTGTTGGCAAAGTCCACCACAAGAATCGCATTCTTCGCGACGAGTCCCATCAACATGATGATCCCCATAATGGAAAAAATACTCAGCGTGTTTTGGGTCAGAGCCAAAGCCAGCAAGGCGCCAATCACAGCCAACGGCAGCGACATCATCACGACCAACGGATAGATGTAACTATCATACAATGCAACCATGATCAGGTACATCAGCAAAATGGATGCGATTAGCGCCACCAGCAAGCTTGAGAACGAATCCGCCTGGCGTTCCATGTCTCCGGCGTAATGTACGTCAATTCCAGCTGGCATTTCCGTTTGGGCCAACTCGGCCTGCAATTCTTCCTTAATGGTTCCGGTTGTTTTTCCAATGGTTTGCCCGGTAATTTTAACGGCTGGTAACTTGTTAAAACGATCCAGTCGCGAAGGGCTCTCTCCTTCTTTAATGGTTGCAAACTGTCGCAAGCGAATCACTTGCCCCATGTGGTTGACAAAACTGATATTCTCCAAGTCTGATCGACTTCTTCGGTCAAACTCATCCAATTCAATACGGATGTCGTACTCCTGGTCTCCCTGTGTATATTTTAAATCGGTGTTGCCCTGAAAATCCATGTGCATATTGGAACCAACTTCTCCCAGTGTCAGTCCGAGCCGAGCCATTTTATCGCGATCCACCTGAACCACATATTCCTTGTTCCCTTTGTCGATGGACGACTCAATTTTTGACGTTCCCTCGATGTTTTTCAGCTTATTCAAAACGACTTTGCTGTACGCGACCACTTTGTCATAATTGCTCCCGCGAACATAGATCTCGATTGGGTCTTTCGAATTTCCCAGGATACTGATTTCACGTGATTTGAATTCCGGTCCCGGAAAGGTGGAGGCTAAATCTTTTTCAAGCTCTTTGGAAAATAATTTCGTTGAAATTGACCGTTCTTTTTGAGGAATCAGAACGATTGAAAATTCTGCAGCATACGGTGTTCCAAGAGAACCAATCATCTGGCTACTGGTCACGCCCACTTTTGTATACACCAATTTAACTTCCGGGTAAGCCTTTATTTTCTCCTCCACCTGACCACACAAACTATTGGTGTAGTCCAG
>DATFMO010000612.1:0-3845 GCA_035266925.1 Sunxiuqinia sp.
AAAGCTTCCGTCCATCCTTGGAGATGAAAACATCGCGGACTTCAGCACGTTTCAAAATACTACCAATAATCAAGTTATCTGGTAACTCGGTGGGCAGGTCTTTTAAACTATGCACGGCAATGTCCACTTCACGATCGTAAAGTGCCTGTTCAATTTCCTTAGTGAAAAGTCCTTTGTCGCCAATTTTTGACAACGAGACGTCCAATATTTTGTCCCCCTTGGTCTTGATAATTTTGATCTCGACCTGAAGGTGGGGATGTGCATTCTCTAATTCTGATTTAACGGTTTCTGACTGCCAAAGGGCTAAACGGCTACCGCGAGAGCCGATGATAAGCTTATTTTTATTACTCATTACCTGGAGAAAATAGATCGTTGATAACTTTTACATACTCTGTTTTTCGGCCATTGTCGCTGATGGTCTTCAAATTTTTGATCATCGAATTCACCAATTTTTCAGCGATATGCTTGCCGTACTTCTCCATGTTTTGAAATTCTTCTTCACTGTGGAATTTCTTGAAAACCTCCAGTTCCGACTGGTTGAGTTCATTAATTTCAGCGATGATATTTTGAATGACCGGCGACAGGTTTTGAATACTCAGCCAGTCGGCATACTCATGCGCTTTTTTAGCAATAATTTTTTCAGCAGTGGCGATGTAAGTCTTCTTCTTCTCCATGTTTTTTGAAACTACTTCTTCGAGGTCATCAACGTTATATAAGGCAACTTGCTTGTGTTCGGCCAGTTTTGGATCGATATTTCTGGGAACTCCCAAATCAATGAAAACCGTTTGCTTGTTGTCTCCATTCAAGCCGAGCAATTCTTGAGTTACCAAAGGTTGCTTGCATGAAATGGAGCTGACAACGATATCTGCATCATGGATGCCAGCTTTCAGATCATTGAAATTGATGACACTCCCCTTAAAACGTTGAGCCAGTTCTTCGGCTTTTGAGGTGGTTCGGTTGGCAACCACAATATTTTGGCAGCCTTTTTTATACAGGTTTTTGATGGTCAACTCGCCTGTTTCCCCGGCACCAATCAGTAATATTTTTTTATCAGGAAGTTGCTCGAATATGGAGTTGCATTTTTCTACAGCCGCGTAACTGACTGAAAAAGCTCCATTGCTGATTCCTGTCTTTGTGCGGACTTGTTTGCCGGTTTCCAGTGCTTTGTGAAAGAGGCGGGTGAGTAATTTGCCAGAAGCTCCAATCTCTTCAGCGTGGCTGATGGCATCCTTTACCTGCGCTACAATTTGATATTCCCCAAGCACCATCGAATCCAATCCGGAAACCACACGAAACAGGTGGTTTACCGCTTGTTGAGTTCCCATTTGGTAAAAATGGCTTTCAATACCCTCTTCCTCAAAATGAGTTTTCAGGAAATGGAATAAAATACTGAATGCGCCAGGTGAACAGCATTCCTCGGCGGTAAAATACAATTCGGTCCTGTTGCAGGTTGAAATGATCACAACCTCCTTGATATTCCGATGCTTTAATATGGTGTTCGATAAATCGGTGTAATCCTCTTTATTGAGTGCGAATTTTTCGCGAATATGAACAGGTGCCGATTTATGACTTAATCCAACTACTCCAATCATGCTGGTAAAAAATAAATGAAAAATTGGTGATTGATTTCTTGTTTTTTGGTGATTAAGAAATCAATGCCGGTGGAGATAAGCCGAAGAAACTATGGGTGGCTAAATAAGAATATTGCGGAGACACAAAGTACCCTATTGTCTTTCCCCGGGGGGAATATTCAATGAAATGATTGTGTTCCGGAATTGCAGAGTATGCCTCTGTATTTGGTTGTTTGTTAGTCGTTTGACTGAAAAAGTAATAGTTATTTATTGGATGAACTGATTGATCGGCGTCCTGTTGAAAAGTGATTGTTTTTTCCGCCAGATCAATGTTTTCGGGATTAGGATTCATTCTCGTCCCCAAAGTCAAGGCGACGAGCATACCCAAAAATAGGAGGTATGGCATGAAAGAACCGGCTAATCCAACAAAAAACATAGTTCAAATTTTTATAGCAGCAAAATTAGCAATGTCACCAGAAAACGAAAGCATTTTTGATTGATATTAATCAATTTTTTTTGTTTGTTACATGATCGTTTTCAGAGGTTTAAATCTTTTTAGTTGAATGATTTAAATTCAGACTGAAATAATGTTCACTACTCTGCTTACACAACAATATAAACGGGCAGAGGTTTTAGAAATTATCCGGTTTTTTGACCTTTAAGCAAATCTTAATGTTTGGGAGCTTAAATTGATCTTTTATTTACCAGGAACTTTATACCATTTATTGACCGGTATTGGTGGCTGGTAACTCGCCAAATAATCCATCGCTTCTTCGCTGGTTTGGGTAATAAAATACAATTTACGGTAACTCGGTTTTGCAAAATTCTCGTCAAAAGATCGTTCAAATTGCTTGAAAAGATCATCGTAAAAACCGTTTGTATTTACAAAAACAATGGCCTTGTTATGATAATCCAATTGCTTGAGGGTGATGACTTCCAGGATTTCTTCAAGCGTGCCGAACCCACCAGGCAAGGCAATGAAAGCATCAGCCATTTCCCGCATCAGGGCTTTGCGCTCCATCATGTCTTTGGAAATGATCAATTCCTGGGCGTATTCAGATGCCAATTTATGACCATTCAATTTCTCAGGCAGGATACCAATGGTCTTACCTCCTGATTCCACCACTTCTTTTAAAACAGCCTCCATCAAGCCAACATTGGCTCCTCCATTTATCAGGGTTTGTTGTTGCTGGCCAATTAAACGTGCCAGTTTGATCGCCTCGTCAATGTAGGCGTCGTCAATTGCATTGCTTGATGAAGAAAATATGCAGACTTTCATGCCGGTTGTTCGTTTTGAAAGTTGATGTAAAAAAGAATGCCATCGATTTGATGGCATCCTGTCTATTTTATACGTCGATATTTGCGTAAACTGCGTGGTCTTCGATGAACTGTCGCCGCGGGGGAACTTCGTCACCCATCAACATGCTGAAGATGTGATCTGCATCAGCTGCATTCTCAATGGTTACTTGTCGCAGTGTCCGGCGTTCCGGATCCATGGTAGTCGACCAAAGTTGTTCAGCGTTCATCTCACCCAAACCTTTGTAACGCTGGGTGTGTACCTGCGATTCTTTTCCGTCAGCCCATTCGTTGATGAGTTGCAGTCGCTGTTGATCATTCCAGGCATAGGATTCGCGCTTTCCTTTCTTTACCAAATAGAGTGGAGGAGTGGCGATGTATAAGTACCCTGCTTTAATCAGGTCACGCATGAAACGGAAGAAGAAGGTCATGATCAATGTGGCAATGTGGCTTCCATCCACATCGGCATCCGTCATGATGATGATTTTGTGGTAGCGAAGTTTTTCCATGTTCAGTGCTTTGGAGTCATCTTCGGTTCCAACGGTTACACCAAGAGCCGTGAAAATATTACGAATTTCTTCATTTTCAAACACTTTGTGCTGCATGGCCTTTTCCACATTCAGGATTTTACCACGCAAGGGCAGAATGGCCTGAAATCGACGGTTTCGACCTTGCTTGGCCGTTCCTCCCGCCGAGTCTCCCTCCACAAGATAGACCTCGCATACTGAAGGATCTTTATCAGAACAGTCAGCCAATTTTCCCGGAAGGCCACCACCGGAAAGGACGTTTTTACGTTGCACTAATTCGCGGGCTTTGCGGGCTGCATGACGAGCCTGTGCTGCCAATATCACTTTGTTGACGATGGATTTTGCCGCTTTTGGATTTTCTTCCAAATAGTTGCTCAACATTTCGCTAACCGCTTGATCAACAGGAAGGCTGATCTCCGAGTTCCCTAATTTTGTTTTTGTCTGTCCTTCA
>DATFMO010000613.1:0-11272 GCA_035266925.1 Sunxiuqinia sp.
TGATTTTATTCGACAATATGAATTGACCTTTCAAACGTTGGGTGCAATTATTATTTTACTGCTTGGGGTTCACATCTTTTTTAAAAACCCGGTGAAAGATATTCGTAAATATCGAAAAAAAGGAAGTTCATATCTGCAGGATTACATGTCAACATTTTTCATCACTTTTCCCAACCCATTGGTTATCTTCATTTTCATTGCGGTATTTGCCAGCACAGGCATTGCCATGAACATCGACCGCCCCTACCAATCCTTTTTTATTGTCATGGGAATTTTCACTGGCGCATGTGGTTGGTGGCTTATTTTAACCAGCTTGGTAAGTCTGTTTCGCCACCAATTTAATCTGCGAATTTTATGGTGGTTTAACAAAATTGCAGGAGCACTAATCTGGATTTTTGTAATTATCAGCTACATCTATTCAGTCATTAATCACCTTGAGCTATAAATCCGCTTTCAAAAGCTTCTTTAAATGGTTGTGGTATCCGGCAGGGTTTGTTATTATTAGCATCGTAAAACACCAACACAACCTCACCTGAATTAATTAATTCGCCTTGTTGATTATAAATCTCTGTCTTAATGGGAAATTTTACCTCTGGCATTTTTTCAACGATTGTTCTGACAGTCAACAAATCATCGTAAAAAGCAGATTTTAAATAGTTTACTTTTAAACTTCTCGCCGGCAACAAAATGTTTGTGTCTTCAATTTCTTTGTATGTAATTCCCAACTCCCGAATCATTTCAGTACGGCCAATCTCATAGTAACGTGGATATACGCCATAATAAACCACTCCCATTTTGTCGGTATCCTCATAATACACCCGAATTTTTGTTTCACTGATTAGCATAACTGACTATTTAAACGGCGAATCCGGTTCTTTTCGCATGTGATTAAAAGTGAGTTTATCAAGAAGACTTGGCATGAATTTACCTAAAAAGACGGTTAATTTGCCTTCTGTAAATGTGAGAATAATGTGTCTTTTTCGTTTTTGAACACCATTGGCAATGTGCCGGGCACATTCCTCGGACGTCATCATTTTATTTTCATCACGTGGTGTTTTACCCTGTGCCGATCCGTCTTTTGTCAATGAAACCTCACGAACCTCAGAAGCTGTAAACCCAGGTGCGGCAACCAACACATGCAGGCCCTTTTTGAGATTTTCGATTCGAAGTGTATCCAAAAATCCACGAACTGCAAATTTTGAAGCCGAATAACCTGTGCGTCCCGGCAGTCCGACATAACCAGCAATTGAAATCACCCCAACAACTGAGCCTTTTGTTTTCAGCAAATGTGGTAAAGCACTCTTCGTGCAATATACCGTTCCCCAAAAATTCACATCCATCAGTCGTTTTAAAACAGATGTATCGACTTCCTCAAAAACAGCACGCATCGAAATACCAGCATTGTTGATGAGGACGTCAATCTTTCCAAATCGTGCAATTGCTTCGTTCACGATATTTTGACAGTCCAGCTCAATGCTAACATCTGCTTTTACGGCCAGAATATTTGTTCCTACAAGCTCCTTTTTAATTTGCTCCAATCGATCCAGACGCCTGGCAGCTAAAACCAATGAAGCACCTCTGGATGCAAACTCATAGGCTAACGCTTTGCCAATACCTGAAGAAGCACCGGTGATAATAACAACTTTGTCTTTCATGTTATCGCTGAAAATCAATTTCAGGCAAAAGTACCTTTTTTTTCCTAGCTGTTAAATCGCAAATACGAGCGGAGAAGAACCATTTTTCATGCTGATATTTTTAAAATAAAATTTGCAAATACAATCTTAGTTTTTACCTTTGCACCGCCTTTAAACAAAAAGGCTACACCTAAAGGATGACTCAGTAGCTCAGCTGGTAGAGCACATCCCTTTTAAGGATGGGGTCCTGGGTTCGAACCCCAGCTGAGTCACACCGAAATTAAAAAAGGATTTGGAAAGATATTTCAAATCCTTTTTTACATACAAATCGTTGTTTTTCCCTCCGACAAGTGTACTCCGACAAATAAAATAACAATTGAATTTAAACTTATTTGAAATTCATTAACGATAATATATTGTCTTTTCCCGAATATAATTGTCGACAAAATATTAGTTATCGACTTCAATTGAAAAAACAGAATTCATCCTAAAAATCGACTTTACCATGAAAGGATTAATTTAAGATAAAATCTATCTATCAATGCATTAACGGCGGACAATTAGAGATGCAAATCCTCACAACAATGATTTCGCTGGTCTAATTTGGAACTGGGTTCATTTCATCCGTTAACTTTTAAGTAACAAATTATTACAATAAAATAATCATTATTGCACTGCAAGCGATAAACCTAATTCCTTTTTCAACGTTAAATATAAAGGATCAAACAAAAATGACAAACATTGGCATACTGATTTATCCTTCGTATGGTGGAAAAACATAATATCATGAGAAAATGATTAATTCATGAAAAAATGTAGAAAAAACTACAATAAATATCTCAATATGTCTTAATTTGCTAGTCTAATTTGATTTGGAATCTATCTTTCTATGTTCGAAGAGGTTGAAAAGAAAATACATGAGGTGAAGCGTATGTCTTCGGAGCAAATGCACGATAAAAGCATTGCTCAAATTTTAAGTTCATTATCACATGAACTCAGGACTCCGTTGTCAATTTTAAGTTCAAATTTGCAACTCTTAAAAAAGAATGAAAATTTAGACACGGAGATTCGGGTAGAAACGTTTCAGCTTTTTGAAGAAGCATTAGGGTCCGTTACACGTTTCCTCGACCAGATTTACTTCCTAAACCTTTCAAACAAAGGAGAATTAAAAAGTCAATCAACGATCTTCAATGTTGACGATTTTTTGAATCGGGTATTGAATCAGCCGCAAACTTTGTTATACCAATCAGATAGGATCAAATTGGCAACAAATTTCCTAAATAAAGAATTTTGTTCTGATGAAGTATTATTGAAACATATATTAACCAATTTGCTAGACAACGCTTTAAAATTTTCATCCAAAGAAGTATCGTTTCGGATATCTTCTGATGATCAATATTTAAACATTTTAATTGAAGATCAGGGAATGGGAATGCCAGAAGATCAAATTGATTATTTGTTTGAACCCTTTACCCGTGGAAGCAACGTAAAGATGATCAGTGGATCTGGGTTGGGGTTAGCCATCGTTAAACGATCTGTCGATTGTTTGGATGGGATAATTTATGTTGATAGTGACGTATCTAAAGGTACAACGATTAAACTTAAAATTCCGGCCGATGAATGCTAAAAAAATACTGATTATAGAAGATGATCTGGCATTAGCCAAAACTCTGCGAAACGTATTAAAAACGGAGAACTACGAGGCTGATATTGCGGGGTCTGGTGCCGAAGGAATCCAAAAAGCTTACGAATATGCCCCCGACCTTATTTTGTGCGATATTACAATGTCGCCTATTGATGGCTACCAGGTGTACAATATTTTAAAAGACAGCTCTCTCACCAACCGGATCCCATTCATATTCATCACCGGAAAATCAGATTTACACGACATTCGTTTTGGGTTGGAACTTGGTGTTGACGATTATATTGTAAAACCGTTTGAGAATGATGAACTTTTAAAGTCGGTAAAAGTACGTCTTGACAAATACGAAAAGCTGGTTAACATTGGTAAAAATGATTACAAAGCTCTGGTTGAATTATCTCCAAACGGAATCTTTGTTTTTGATGGCGAAACAATTTATGAAGCCAACCGGGCTTTTTATGAGATGACAGGTCTTTCCGAAGGCGAAATTACCAAAGTGACATTTGAGGATCTGATCACGTCTCAGAAATATAAAAATATTGAGCAAAAAGTATTGAAATGCGCTAACGGCTTGCTGGACACTTTCAATGAAGAAATTAAAATTAAAAACAAATCCGGCGACCCAACAAAATGTGTTCTGCATGTAACTCAAAGCCAAAAACACAATGGCTTTACATTGCTTATCGGATTATTGGCGCCGCTAAAACATGCTTCAGGAGCAATGCCTCTGGAATATGAAAAGTTGGTTGATATCCTTGAAGATGAAAAAATAAACATCTCCGGCACACTCGAAAACAGACTTCATAAGGTTTTTGAGACACAAAAAAATGGTGTTTTAAAGCACAACCAACAAACCGATGTAATTACGACCGTATTCTCCAAACGCGAACAGGAAGTATTGAACCTGTCATGCAAAGGACTACCCATAAAAATTATTGCTGATCAACTTTGCATTTCCGACCGAACCGTTGAAAAACACCGGGCCAGCTTGATGGAAAAAACAGGTGCAAAAAATATTGTAGAAGTGATTATTTACGCCCTGAAAAACGACTTGGTAGAATTGTAAAAGTAAGCAGCAAAACAAATCATAAATAAAAAACGGAAGTGAAAATCACTTCCGTTTTTTGTATCTGATTATTTTATCTTCTATTTCGCATAGTTGACAGCTCGCAATTCACGAATCACCGTAATCTTAATTTGTCCGGGATAAGTCATCTCATCCTGAATGTGTTTCGCAATATCGTATGAAAGTTGTTCTGATTCCTTATCTGAAATCTTTTCACTACCAACAATCACACGTAACTCCCGTCCTGCTTGAATAGCATACGTTTTCAAAACGCCAGGATATGAAAGTGCGAGGTCTTCCAGTGCTTTCAGTCGCTTGATGTACGATTCGACGACTTCGCGACGGGCTCCCGGACGAGCACCTGAAATCGCATCACAAACCTGTACGATTGGCGCTAGCATGGTTTGCATTTCCACCTCATCGTGGTGAGCTCCAATAGCATTGCAAATATCCGGTTTTTCCTTAAATTTCTCAGCCAACTTCATACCAAGAACCGCGTGTGGCAATTCCGGCTCATCATCCGGTACTTTACCAATATCATGCAGCAAACCGGCACGTTTGGCCCATTTTGGATTCAGCCCTAACTCAGATGCCATGATGGCACTTAAATTAGCCACTTCACGAGAGTGTTGCAGTAAGTTTTGTCCGTATGAAGAACGGTATTTCATCTTACCAATCATACGGATCAGCTCAGGATGCAGACCATGAACACCTAAGTCAATCGTAGTTCGTTTACCTGTTTCAATAATTTCTTCTTCAATCTGCTTTTTAACTTTGGAAACCACCTCTTCAATTCGAGCTGGATGGATACGTCCGTCAGTCACCAACTGGTGCAAGGCCAAACGAGCAATCTCGCGGCGTACCGGATCAAATCCCGAAAGGACAATAGCTTCCGGCGTATCATCAACGATGATCTCAACACCTGTTGCGGCCTCCAGGGCACGAATGTTACGACCTTCACGACCAATGATTCTTCCTTTAATTTCGTCGCTTTCAATATGGAAAATAGTCACTGCATTTTCAACCGCCGTTTCGGTAGCTACTCGCTGGATCGTTTTAACAACCACTTTTTTGGCTTCCTTATTGGCAGTCAGCTTAGCTTCTTCCATGATCTCATTAATGTAAGACATGGCTTCTGTCTGTGCTTCGCTCTTCAATGATTCAACCAACTGGTCTTTAGCTTCTTCAGCAGAAAGTCCTGAAATCGCTTCCAATTGCTCAACCTGTTGTTTATGCATTTTGTCCAGATCATCTTCCTTTTGCTGAACCATATTCAACTGGTTGGTCAGATTTTCGCGGATTGCTTCAACCTCTTTTTTGGTCATTTCGAACTCTTTCACCTTCCGTTGAAGCTCATCCCGACGTTGTAAAAAAGCCGATTCTTTTTGCTTCAACTTGTTCTCAAGTACTCCGACCTTATTATTCTTATCATTGATAAACTTCTCATGCTCAGCCTTAAGCTGCAAAAACTTCTCTTTTGCCTGAAGTATTTTATCCTTCTTAATCACTTCTCCTTCAGCCTCAGCTTCCTGGATAATCTTCCGTTTTTTGCCTTTTATGGCTTTATCCCACAAAAAGTAGGAAATGACGCCTCCAAGCAAAAAACCAGAAATAGCGTATATTAGTTCCATTTCAATAAGTATTACATTAGAATTTATATTTATAAAAAGCCTGCCAATTAAAACAACCCCCAAGATATCTATTTTGAGGCTGAATAAAAAGCGGGCTGAACAATCAAAAAATTTACTGATTCAACGACAAATAGTCACCTAACACATCGTTAAGCTCCTTAATTTCTTCAATAAAGGGAGATACATCTGCTGCTACTTCCATTTCCACGTTCTTCAATACAAATTGGAAAGCAGTCATTGCAAGAAAGTCTTTTGAGTCGTTATTAGCGTATTTTTTTTTGTATTGAAGGATAATATCATTTAAAATTTTAGCAGCTTTCCGATATTTTTCTTCGTCTTCCCTATTAATAGTCAATGGGTAAATGCGCCCATCGATGTTGATATTGATTGAAAGCTTTTCTGTCATTTCATCTCGTATTTGCTACACGTTTAATTGAGCAATACATTTATCAATTTCCCGCACGATCTTATTTATCTTTTGCTTCGCCTGTTGTTTTTCGTCATCCGAAGCCGAAAACACTTTCGCTAATTTCAAAGTCTCAAATTTCGTGAGCAGTAATTCATTTTCTTTTCGAACCTCAACCAACTCATTCTGAAGTGATGCGAGCTGATCTAAAAGTTGTTTCTTTTCATCTTTCAGATTATTCTGCTTGCGAATCAACAACCTGAGTCGTGTTTTAAATTCATCAATTAAATATTGATCTTGCTCAGTCATCTTGCATGCTTTCCAGGACAAAATTAATATTTTTGCCCAATTGTTCGTGCGAAGATAGTTTTATTTTGCTTAATGAAACCTGCCGTAAAACAATTCTTCCAGAACCTAGTTTTAATCAACGAACACCTAAAATCCACGACATGAAATTTCGATTTCTTATATACTTCACATTTATTTTTAATTTGGCATTTGCTCAAGTTAATGACCAGCAATACTTTCAACCGCCTGTGAAAATTCCGATTGTTTTGTCTGGTAATTTTGGTGAACTGCGCCCAAACCATTTTCACTCTGGGATTGACATCCGGACCAATGGGAAAATCGGGCTACCGATTTATGCCGCTGCCGATGGTTATATTTCAAGGATTAAGGTTTCGCCCTGGGGATTTGGGCATGCGATCTACATCAATCACCCCAACGGAACCACCACCGTTTACGGGCATCTTTCCCTTTTCCGTAAAGACATTGCTGAGTATGTGAAAGACAGACAATACAAGGGCGAGTCGTTTGCTGTTGATTTTGCGGTGCCAACCGACAAGTTCAAAGTAAAGCAAGGCGAACAAATAGCGTGGAGCGGGAACAGTGGTGGCTCTGCAGGGCCACATCTTCACTTCGAAATTCGAAATACGAAAAGTGAACATCCACTGAATCCACTGCAGTTTCATTTGCCTGTTTCCGACGATATCAAGCCCAAAGTTTTATCAGTCATGGTCTATCCATTATCCGACGATGCCCATGTTTATGGCAAACCGGAAAAACGACTGTTTGAAACCGTTTTTTATGGCAGTTCCTACCACATTAAAAGAGATCCAACAATCCTAGTGTATGGGAAAGTTGGGTTTGGCATCCAAACACTGGATTACCTGGATGGAAGCTGGAGCAAATGCGGTGTCTATCAAATTAAACTATCCGTTGATGGGAAACCGGTTTATACGTTCAGAATGGATGAACTGAGTTTTGCGCAGACTCGCTATGTCAATAGTCAAATGGATTATGGCTACTATCGCCAGCATTACAAGAAAATCCAAAGAAGCTGGGTACAGCCTGGCAACAAGCTAGACAACTATCACAACCTGGTTAACCGTGGCATTGTGGATTTATCGGACGGGAAACGCCATGCTATTCACTACGAAATAAAAGATGTGTATGGCAATACCAGCACCTTGGATTTTCGTGTTCAGTCTAAAAAAGAGAAGGTTACTCCCATCGCGAAAGTCGGGCAATTAATTCCGTGGAATGAAGCATCGGATTTTGACGGCGGCGATCTCAAAGCTCATTTTGACGATGGCACGTTTTATTCCAGCTTCAACATGGATTTTAAAAAGAAGTCGTCCAATAACCTCTACTCTTCACCACTTTACGAACTTGAAAATGATGAAACTCCTGTTCAAAAATTTTACACGTTGAAAATCAAGGCCGATCAAGTTCCAATCGATTTGTGGAACAAAGCACTGATTGCCACAGTGAGTGAAAAATCGGGACACAAATGGTCAATGGGAGGAAAATACAAGGACGGCTGGATTGTCGCCAAAGTCAGACAGCTTGGAACATTTGCCATATCCGTGGACACAATCGCACCAACAATACGGCCACTGAGTATTTACGGACATTCTCGTTTGCGGGAACAAAACCGCATCCGCTTTAAAATTGAAGATGATTTCTCTGGCATTGACCGTTATCGCGGAGAAATTGACGGGAAGTGGGTCCTTTTTGAATACAACCCAAAATACGATATGATCACTTATCACATTGATGGAGATCGACTTAAACTGGGCAAGAACCACAATCTTGTTTTAACGGTGGTGGATAACAAAGGGAATGTAGCAAAATACGAGGCTACTTTTTACCGGTAGCAGAAAACTATTGAACATTCAATTTCAATAGTCGATAAAATCTGTTAAAAAAACGAAAGAATCGGACAGGTTTCGTTTTTGAAATCGTTCACTGGCGAAAAATCATTTTATCTTTGTCCGCGATTTTAACCTAAATATTTAAGTATGAAAGCATTTGTATTTCCAGGGCAAGGCGCCCAGTTCCCCGGAATGGGAAAAGACTTGTATGAAAATTCGCCTGTTGCCAAAGAGTTATTTGATAAAGCCAATGAAATACTAGGTTTCAACATCACCGATATCATGTTTGACGGAACGGCAGACGACCTCAAACAAACAAAAGTTACCCAACCCGCCATTTTCCTGCATTCAGTTTTGCTGGCCAAAACATTGCCTGATTTTCAACCCGAAATGGTGGCAGGGCACTCGCTGGGTGAATTCTCAGCATTGGTCGCTAACGGAACCCTGAATTTCGAAGACGGCCTGAAGCTGGTTTCGCAGCGCGCCATGGCCATGCAAAAAGCCTGCGAAGTAGAACCTTCAACCATGGCTGCAATTGTTGGATTGGACGACGCTACCGTTGAAGAAGTTTGTGCTTCCATTGATGCTATTGTGGTTCCTGCCAATTACAACTGCCCGGGACAATTGGTGATTTCTGGTTCCGTTGCCGGCATTGACAAAGCTTGCGAAGTGTTGACCGAAAAAGGTGCCAAACGTGCCTTAAAACTGCCTGTTGGTGGAGCGTTCCACTCACCTCTGATGGAACCCGCCCGCGAAGAGTTGGCTGCTGCTATTGAAGCAACGAACTTCAATCAGCCTGATTGCCCGGTTTACCAAAATGTGAATGCCAAGCCGGTGAACGATCCTGAAGAAATTAAGGCCAACCTGATTGCTCAGTTGACTGCTCCGGTGCGCTGGACACAAATTGTACAAAACATGTTGGCTGACGGCGCCACTTCATTTACGGAAATTGGCCCTGGGAAAGTTTTGCAGGGATTGATCAAAAAAGTGGATCGCAGTGCTCAAACAGCCGGTGTTCAAAATTACGAAGGATAATTTTACCTGAATATACAAATGAAGCTGCATCCTTCCGATGCGGCTTTTTTTATTTTAACAGGATATTCAACTCATTAAACAACTGAAATCCAAAAAGACTAAGTACTATAAATTAAAATGGTTATCCGCATTTTTACCTGGTTCGTAAATTCCTGCCAGGCGTCAGACTGGGATTTTCCCTGTTTGCCTCGGCCCTCGGAGCAGGGAAAATCAATTCGCTCCCTTCAGGGCTTGGGGCAAACGAATTGATTTTCAATACTTCATTCTGCTTTTAGGTATGCATGCGGATACTCATTAAATTAATAAAATGGCGTTTCTTATATCTCCATTTTCAGCAACTTAGGCTTTCTTTGAACAAATTAGGTTAATCCAACCATTTCCATGTTGATGGCAACATGGACTAGTGTAGAAACAAAACCTTATTTCCTGCCAATTAAGAGACAGAATTATTTCAATGCATGAAATCCGAAAACAATGCAGGAAGCAACGACAAAACTGTCTTTTTGACCGTCTACTCTCCCTCTCTTTCAGGATTAAAATGAACCAAAGCCTGGCGTTTTCTTCCATCCATCAAAATGGTCAAATCATCGGCAAATCGTACATGTTTAACAAACTCCAGCTCGTCCATGATTGGCTGATTGTTCAGCATGTCAATATTGATGATTTCTTCCCGGGAGCTATGTTTTACGGAGAAATACCCCACATTCATGGAAGTAACATTGTGGAAAAAATGCGATCCTAACGAGCCATCCAGTGGAAAGTCAGGTAGTCCCATCTCAACGATGATACGAGCGTGTGAAATCTGTGCCCAAACTACCGGAATCCCGGTAAACGGATCCCTGGTTCCCCAACGGCCGGGTCCAATTAAAATGTATTCTCTGCCTTCTGAAGCAAACTTCTTATTCATTTGATGAATTTCACGGGCAACTTCACGAGTATGCATCTTATCAAATTTCTTCGGATCAACAAACACTACATCACGCACGCCGTAAACCTGTCCGTTTCCCATCCCCTGTTGCGCATACAGCAGCACTTTGTCATTTTCAACTTCTCCCAAATCAATATCCAGTTTTTCTTCCCAGCGAATCAACGGTTTAATTTGAAGGATGTAAAATGTTGGCATGCCGTCTTCGCCTTTCTCCAAATCAACGGCATATTCCATTTCAACCGGCGATCCCATGGCTTCACGGAAAAGGCGTAACAAAAAACTAATGGTCTCTGCCAATGGAATATAATTGTATTTCAAAATATTGGCAAAGTCAATCACGCGAGGGCCATCACTGTCTACGCCGGGGATCAATTCGTCATTTTCCATACTGTATACCGAGGCGCAATATTGCAATACTCCATCTTCCTCTGAATCCTTGATTTTACATTTCAAAATGGTGGCTTCTTCCCCTTCGGAAACAATATTTGCTTCCGGACGTGACATGTCCACCGCATAAAACTCCTTTTGCGAATCGCGCACCTGATCACGCACTGTTGTTGGATTGATATTGGGGTATTTGGGACAAAACCGAAACGCTCTTTCCCCACCAACCACATACATGCCCAGACCAACAGCGGCTACCGCAAAACCATCGTCCGGCACCATATAAGAAACCGGGTAATAATTGTACGACTGTGCTACCCCACTCACCGAAGGATAATAGCGCTGGTGATATTCGTGGCCAACGACTTCCTGGATGATTACCGCCATCTT